>JAQBOP010000035.1 GCA_028287975.1 Mucilaginibacter sp.
TCCAGCATTTCCTGAGTTTCGGCAATACCGCCAATGCTTGAACCTGCCAAACTTTTGCGGCCTGCTATTATGCTAAATGCAGCGATACTTGCCGGATCCGGCGGAACACCTACGCAAATGTGGGTGCCGTCTGTTTTTAACAAGCTCAGATACATATTAAAGTCGTGGGGTGCAGATACTGTATCTAAAATGAAATCAAAAGTTCCTACAGCTGCTTGTATTTGGGCGGGGTCTGTAGTTACTACAAAGTGATGTGCACCTAATTTTTTAGCATCAGCCTCTTTGGAGGGCGATGTACTTAAAACCGTAACATCAGCACCAAGGGCAACGCCGAATTTAACGCCCATGTGGCCCAATCCTCCTAAACCCAAAACGGCCAGTTTGTGTCCTTTACCAACTTTCCAGTGGCGCAACGGCGACCAGGTAGTTATACCGGCACACAACAATGGCGCTGTAGCTGCAAGGTCTAATTTTTCTGACACATGTAACACAAAATCTTCGTGCACTACAATGCTGTTTGAATAGCCGCCATAAGTAGGCGTTTTCTTGTCCTGCTCAACCCCATTATAGGTAAATGAGCCGCCATTTAAGCAGTATTGTTCCAAATCCTGCTTGCAATTATCGCAAATACGGCAAGAGTCTACAAGACAACCAGTACCTGCTAAATCACCAACTTTAAATTTCTTTACATGGTCGCCAACTTTTACCACGCGGCCAACAATTTCGTGACCCGGTACCATCGGGAAAATACCCGGAAACCAATCATTTTTGATCTGGTGCAAATCTGAGTGGCAAACGCCGCAAAATAAAATATCAAATTGTACATCGTGCGGGCCAACTTCACGTCTTTCAAAATCCCATGGAGCAAGATCAGTGGTTGGCGACTGAGCCGCGAATCCTTTTACTGGTATCATAAATAAGTAGTTTTTGGTGAGTTAATTGAATAATTAAAGGTAAGGCATTGCAGTACTTTTTACCAAAGACTTATTGTCCTAATTATGCAATTTTAAAATTCTTTACCCATACTTTAAATAAGGTTATAGATCAATTTAACGGGTTGGTCGGGTTAATACCAAGGTAAGTCTACTTTCTTAGCTTGATATTATAAACATTTTTAGCTTTAAATATCAAAGCCCCAAAATTGAAAAATAAACAACCACCAATTTGGCTATCGCGGACCAGGACCATAGTTATCGCCCTACTGGTTTTAATAGCGTTAATAGTAGCCAGCCGTCGTATGCTAACCTTAAGTGGGGTAATCAAGCCGTACGTTAACCCTAAGTTTGGCGCGTTTGACAGTGGCTTCGCCGTATATCCTTTTTTAACATATCTGCATATCATTCCCGGAGTGTTGTTCCTTGTTTTAACGCCTTTACAATTTTCAAAGAAAATACGCGCGCGAAACATTCAAACCCACCGCGTAACGGGATGGATCATTGCCACATATGCATTCATCATTGGCATAACAGCACTAATAATGAGTTTTAAAATGGCAATAGGGGGTACTGTTGAAACTGCTGCTACAGTAACGTTCGCGTTATTTTTCCTGTTTGCGTTATTTAAAGCGCTTTATCATATCAGAAGGAAAGAAATACTTGTTCACCGGGAATGGATGATCAGAATGTTTGCTATAGGCCTTGCTATCGCCACGGTGCGCCCGATAGTTGGCCTGTTTTTCGCTTTTTCTAAATTAAGCCCGCACCAATTCTTTGGTATTGCTTTTTGGATAGGATTTATGCTGCACCTTTTTGTAGCCGAGATTTATATAAGACGATACAAATTTCAGCCTTTATAATCAGCAATATTTAACTTATGCCGGCAAAAACTATATTCATGCTCCTGGTTTGAGCAGATAATGGTTAACCTGTCTTTGGCAAATTGTTCCACCAAGCTTAAATACCAATCCACGCCCTGGGTGTCTAAATTCGAGGTAGGCTCGTCTAACATCAGGATAGGCGTATCGGCACAAAAGGCAAGCGCCAGTTTAAGGCGTTGTTTCATGCCCGATGAAAAATAACGGATCAGTTTGTTTTGGCTGCCGGGTAAGTTCAATAATTCTATAAGGGCCGCTTTGTCTATCCTCGGTTTATAGGTTTTAAATTTAAAGTGAAAATCGATCATTTCACTTAACGTAAAATCTTCTATCACTTCCAAATAGGGAGCCGCAAGGCTGAGGTGTTGGAAGATCTGTTCAACGTCCACCGGTTTCCCATCAAGCGAGTAGGCAAGCGTACCTGCCGACGGCGACAGGCTGCCATTTAAAACCGCCAGCAAAGTTGATTTACCCGAGCCATTAGCACCCAGTATGGCATAGGTTTGCCCGGCAGTAAAGGTGTAATCGATCCCCCGGAAAATCCAGTCGCGGTTAAAGCGGCGGCCAATGTTTTCGAGGGTGATCTGCATTTTCTGTAATCTTAAATATTAAAAGGGCTGTCACCCTGAGGCCCTCGAAGGGTGAGCGTAAAGGCCCTCGCACGATACTTCGACGGGCTCAGTATGACAACGCTCTTTTTCTCTCCGGTTTGTTAACTATTTCCAAACCCCTTCATAATACCGCGTTGCGAGTTTTGTACGAAGTTGATGATCTCGTCGCGCTCAACTGTTGGGTTAAATTCAGCCTCAATAATGTCTAATGCCTTGGTCATGTTGTATCTTTTCAGGAAAATGATCCGATAGATCTCCTGGATCTCGTTGATGGTTTCAGCAGAAAATCCACGGCGGCGTAAGCCAACCGAATTGATACCGATATAAGATACAGGTTCGCGGCCCGCTTTTGTAAACGGCGGCACGTCTTTACGTACCAATGATCCGCCTGATATCATACTATGCGCGCCGATCTCAACAAACTGGTGCACCAGCGACCCGCCGCCTATAAAGGCAAAATCATACACATTAATGTGGCCTGCCAACTGTACAGAGTTAGCCACAATAACATTATCGCCGATAACGCAATCATGCGCTACGTGTACGTAGGCCATTAGCAGGCAATTGCTGCCTATGGTAGTAGTGTTTTTATCTAAAGCGGTACCGCGATTAAGGGTTACGCATTCGCGGATAACAGTATTATCGCCAACAGTAACCGTGCTTGGCTCGCCTTTGTATTTCAGATCCTGCGGCGGTGCCGATACTACGGCTCCGGGAAAAATACGGCAGTTTTTACCAATGCGGGCGCCGTCCATAATTACCGAATTTGAGCCTACCCAGGTTCCTTCGCCAATTTCAACGTCTTTATGGATGGTAACAAATGGTTCGATAACTACGTTGTCGGCTATTTTTGCCTGTGGATGTATATATGCTAACGGCTGGATCATGCTTCTTCAGTTTTTGTTTTTTTAACAATTTGTGCCATTAGCTCGGCCTCTACCACTACGCGGTCGCCCACCATACCAATACCCTTCATCTGCGCAATGCCACGACGGATCGGCGCAATTAAATTGCAATGAAATATCACGGTATCACCCGGAACAACCTTGTCTTTAAAGCGTGCATTTTCTATTTTCAGGAATAGGGTAATATAATTCTGCGGATCGGGCACGGTATTTAATACCAGTATACCGCCTGTTTGCGCCATGGCTTCTATTTGCAGCACACCCGGAAACAAAGGCGATCCCGGGAAGTGGCCCATAAAGATCCCTTCGTTCATGGTCACATTCTTTAACCCTACTACATGGCTTTTTGTTAACTCAAGGATCTTGTCTATCATTAACATAGGGTAGCGATGCGGCAATATATTCATGATCTGCACGGTATCATAAACCGGCTTCATGTTAGGATCATAGATCTTAAAGTGCTTGCGACTGCGCTCTTTTTTTATGAGTGTTTTTATTTTTTTAGCAAAGGCTACGTTTGCCGCGTGGCCCGGCCTTGCCGCCATGATATGCCCGCGCAGGGGTACGCCCACCAATGCCAGGTCGCCTATCATGTCCAACAGTTTGTGCCTTGCCGGCTCGTTTTGGTGGCGCAGCTCTATATTATTTAAGATCCCCTGCGGGGCTACTTTTATATCCTTACGGTTAAATAGTTTGGCTAAGTGGGCCAACTCTTCATCGTCAACCTCTTTATCAACCACTACGATTGCGTTGTTCAGGTCGCCGCCTTTTATCAGGTCGTGCTTTAACAGCATTTCCAGCTCATGCAAAAAGCAAAAAGTACGGCATGAGGCAATACTATCAACAAACTCGGTGATAGATGATATACTGGCATGCTGGCTGCCCAACACCTGCGAGTTATAATCAACCATACAGGTAAAGCGGTAATCATCATCCAGCGGCATGGCCACCATCTCTACTTTGCGGTCGGGCTCGGAGTAATGGATATTATAAGGAATATGATAATATTCGCGGTCGGCTTCCTGCTCGGCAAACCCGGCAGAGCGGATAGCCTCAACAAACTGGATAGAGCTGCCATCCATTATCGGCGTTTCAGGCCCGTCCATATCTATCAGCACGTTGTCTATCTCTAAACCCACCAAAGCCGCTAAAACGTGTTCTATTGTGCTTACACTGGCGCCATTTTGCGATATAGTTGTGCCGCGCGATGTATCGGTAACGTTATCCACATCGGCATCAATAATAGGCCTTCCCTCTATATCAACCCTTCTGAATTTGTAGCCATGATTTTCCGGTGCCGGGTTAAAGGTCATCGTAACCCGCTCGCCGGTATGCAAACCCGCCCCCGAAACAGTTACGGGCGCTTTAATAGTTCTTTGTTTAATATTCATAATTATAATATGGGCGCCCGTTATTCTTGTGGAGTGCCTTTACGCAATTCATTAATTGTTTTTTCAAGGTCATATACCTTTCTATCCAGATCAGGCAGCTGCCTTAATTTGGAGTGGGCTCGCAGATAATCTTTATAAGGCATATAAGGTATACCTCCCCAGGCTTTGCC
>JAQBOP010000068.1 GCA_028287975.1 Mucilaginibacter sp.
CGAATCACCATAACCACCACCGGCACGGCTAACAGCAACGCCCGGGGTAGATTTCATCAATTCCGGAAATTCAGCCAGAGCGCCTTTTTCTTCTATAAACTTAGCACCTACTGATGATACTGCAATAGGTGTCTGCCTGTCAATTGCAAGCGATCTGTTTGCAGAAACTACAACTTCACCTAACGAGCCGGATGTCGGGTCAACAAAGATGTCACCCAGTTGATTACCTGTTACCGGTACTTCTTTTGATACATAGCCAATATATGACACAACCAAAGTACTACCACTTGGTACAGTAATTTTAAATGTACCATCAAGCGCCGCCGACGTCGCATTGGTTGTTCCCTTAATAGTTACGGTCGCGCCGATAAGCGGCTCTTTGGTTTGTGCGTCAAGCAGCTTGCCTTTTACTACAGTGCCGTCTTGTGCAAGCACAATCCCGGTTGTAAAAAGGCCAATAAATAATAATAGTAAATACTTCCTCATAAGTAATCTTGTTTTCTAAATGTATGTGAACTAAAAAATTGCAGGTGCAAATATAATCCTTAACCTGCTGTTCAGTGTTAACCCTATGTTAATAATGTTAATTGTTTTTTATGTTTTTATCAACATTTTACATATAAAAAGTTTAAATACAGAAAAAAATATCGAAATATTACAAAACCCATATCCGTTTAAATTTATTTTCTTTTGAGTTAATCCATATTATTAATATATTCTATGGATATTATATGATAATTTGATGATCTAAATATCGTGTAAGCTGTTTTTTGCTTTCAGCCCTTTTACTTAGCTTTGGCTTTCCAAAATTTAAAATAACAGATCTAAAGAATATGAACTACGATTTAATTGTTATAGGGTCTGGCCCGGGTGGCTATGTGGCCGCAATTCGTGCCTCACAGCTTGGTTTAAAAACCGCTATAGTCGAAAGAGAGTCGCTTGGTGGTATTTGCCTTAACTGGGGCTGTATACCTACTAAAGCATTATTAAAAAGCGCACAGGTATTTGAATATATTAATCATGCTGCCGATTACGGCATCCAGATAAATGGCGCAGGCGAGGTTGATTTTGAAAGCGTTATTAAAAGAAGCCGCGGTGTTGCCGATGGCATGAGCAAAGGCGTTCAGTTTTTAATGAAGAAAAATAAAATTGACGTTTTAACCGGCACCGGTAAATTAAAAAGCAAAGGCGTTGTTACTGTAACAGGTGCTGATGGTGCAAAAGAATATACGGCCAAACATATCATACTGGCTACCGGCGGCCGTTCGCGCGAATTGCCTAATCTAAAACAAGACGGTAAAAAAGTTATAGGTTATCGCCAGGCTATGGTGCTTCCTAAAAAACCAGCTTCGTTGATCGTTGTTGGGTCAGGTGCCATAGGTATCGAGTTCGCTTATTTTTACAATTCTATCGGTACAAAGGTTACTGTTGTTGAATACCTGGACAATATCGTTCCGTTAGAGGATGAAGAAGTTTCAAAACAACTGGGCCGGATCTTGAAGAAACAAGGCATAAATATCATGACAGGCTCGAATGTAGAGTCGGTTGATACCAGTGGCGAGGGTTGTAAAGTGACCGTTAAAACCGCAAGTGGTACCGAGATATTAGAGGCTGAAATTGTTTTATCGGCCGTAGGCATCTCTACCAATATCGAAGATATAGGCCTTGAAGAAAATGGCGTAAAAACCGATAAAGGCAAAGTTTTGGTTGATGATTTTTATCGCACCAATGTAGAAGGTGTTTATGCCATTGGCGATATTGTTAAAGGCCAGGCGCTGGCGCACGTTGCATCTGCCGAAGGTATTATTTGTGTTGAAAAAATTGCAGGCTTAAAACCGGAACCTTTAGATTATAACAACATCCCGGGATGTACGTATTGCAGCCCTGAAATTGCGTCTGTAGGTTATACAGAAAAAGCGGCTAAAGAAGCCGGATATGAAATTAAAGTAGGTAAATTTCCATTCTCTGCGTCGGGTAAAGCAAGTGCTGCCGGTGCAAAAGATGGTTTTGTCAAAGTGATATTTGATGCTAAATACGGCGAGTTCCTGGGAGCGCACATGCTTGGCTTTAATGTTACCGAAATGATTGCCGAGGTAGTTACCGCACGTAAACTTGAAACTACCGGGCATGACATCATTAAGTCTGTACACCCTCACCCAACCATGAGCGAGGCTGTAATGGAAGCCGCTGCCGAAGCATACGGTGAGTGCATCCATTTGTAATTCAAATTAAAAAGTCAAAATTAAAGGATCGATAGTAATTATACTATCGATCCTTTAATTTTAATATCTGTGCTATTTTTACTTTTGAATTTTTACTTTTGATTTAATTCATGAACCTGCACACCATCGACACCGGCTTTTTTAAATTAGATGGCGGCGCCATGTTTGGCGTTGTCACAAAGACCATCTGGAATAAAACCAACCCGTCTGATTGCAATATCTTATGTACCTGGTCCATGCGTTGTTTGCTGATTGAAGATGGCGACAGGTTGATATTGATCGATACAGGTATTGGCAACAAGCAGGACGAAAAGTTTTTCAGTCACTATTATTTACATGGCGATGCCACGATAGACAGCTCATTAGCCACGCTTGGTTTTCATAGGGACGATATTACCGATGTGTTTTTAACCCACCTGCATTTTGACCATGTAGGCGGTGCCATTAAACGCGAGGGAGAAAAGTTGATCCCGGCATTTAAAAATGCCATTTACTGGAGCAATGAAAAACATTGGGATTGGGCCGTAAACCCTAACGACCGCGAAAAAGCATCTTTTTTAAAAGAGAATATATTGCCAATACAAGAAAGCGGGCAATTAAAGTATATAGATGCTCACGACAATGTAAAATTCACTAATGATATAGCTATACGGTTTGTATATGGACATACGGAATCTATGATGTTGCCGTTAATAAATTATAAAGGAAGGCAAATATTGTACATGGCTGATCTGCTGCCGTCTGTGGGGCATTTACCGTTGCCATACGTAATGGCCTATGATATGTTCCCGCTGCAAACGTTAACAGAAAAAAAGATCTTTTTGAATGAAGCACTTGAAAAAAACTATATTTTGTTTTTAGAGCATGATCCTGTAAACGAATGTTGCACACTACAGCAAACTGAAAAAGGGATACGCTTAGGCGAAACTTTTAAACTCAATGCGTTATAAATACACCAGCAAAAATCATGCAAGTAATTGCTGATTATGAATAATATATAATCTTTTTTTTATACTAAAATATAGGGGAAACTTTTTGTACCTTTGCACGTTCAATTCTAAAACTAAGAATCGAGGTTTATAAAATAAATGAGACAACTCAAAATAACACAATCCATTACCAATCGTGAGTCACAATCACTTGATAAATATCTTCACGAAATTGGTAAAGTTGACCTAATT
>JAQBOP010000114.1 GCA_028287975.1 Mucilaginibacter sp.
TAACTTCATAAGTTTTTTCACAATGGTTAAATAATAGGTTTAAAACTCTAAATTATCGCAAATCATATATAAATCTATAATATTATCTAAAAACAAATAAATACCAATGACAGACGAACATCTTAGATACCCTATCGGGAAATTCAGTGTCCCTGTATCTTATACCCAACAAGATATCTGGGGATGGATAAATGATATTAAAGAGTTGCCCGGCAAAGTGCGCCAGGCCATCATCGGTTTAAACGAAGCCCAATTGGATACACACTACCGCCCCGGCGGCTGGACGTTAAAACAAGTAGTGCATCATATGGCCGATAGCCACATGAACTCGCTTATCCGTTTTAAGTGGGCATTGACTGAAGACAGCCCAACCATTAAAGCTTATGACCAAAGCGGCTGGGCCTTGCAGGCAGACTATAACCTACCAGTTGAGTCGTCCCTAAAAATGCTGGAAGGGATCCACCAGCACCTGGTTGCCCTGTTTGAAAGCTTTACCGAAGAGCAATGGGACCGTTATTTTGTTCATCCCGAAACCGGCGCACAAATTTCATTAAAAAGAAACCTGGCCTTATATTCATGGCATGGCAGGCACCATTTGGCACACATAACCAACACTATAGCAACTTTTTAAAACAAAATATTCGCTAATAAAACGGGGAGATTCTTAAAAGGGTCTCCCCGTTTTGTTTTTACATTTTACCGCCGAGGGGGTATTGCCCACTTTAATGATC
The DNA here is from genome assembly GCA_028287975.1 of Mucilaginibacter sp. Lineage (GTDB taxonomy): Bacteria > Bacteroidota > Bacteroidia > Sphingobacteriales > Sphingobacteriaceae > Mucilaginibacter. Next base: position 732 of record JAQBOP010000114.1, read on the forward strand.
AGTTATATTTTTGTGCTTTATTTTTAATTAGTCTAAATAAATATACATGAAAATCAAACCCATACTCTATCTTACAATTTTGCTTTTGAGTATTACAAACGCGTTCGCTCAAAAATACACTACCATTAAAGGCACAGTAAACAGCGCCGACGGCAAGCCTGTTGAATCGGTATCAATTAATATCACCAATACAAATTTGGGAACCATGACCGACGCCAACGGATATTTCCACATCAACAAAGTTAAACCAGGCAGTTACACAATTAGAGCTACTGCTATTGGCATGGTACCAGAGGAAAAACAAATTACGGTAGTTACCGGCACTGAAACTGTAGTCGATTTTATGCTTAAAGAAAATGCCAATCAACTAAACGAGGTTGCCATATCAGACACCCGAAAAAAATACAAAGCTGATAATCCATCATCAAGTTTGCGTTTGAATGAACCGTTGCTCCAAATTCCGCAGAATATCCAGGTCGTTACTTCAAAAGCATTGGCAGACCAGCAAGTGATCAGCATGAGTGACGGGCTGATCCGCAACGTTAGCGGCGCTGTTAGATTAGAACACTGGGGCGACCTGTATACCAATATCACTATGCGCGGATCACAGATCCAGGCTTTCAGAAATGGATTTAACGTAGTAAGTTCATACTGGGGCCCGCTTACCGAGGATATGAGCTTTGTAGATCATATTGAATTTGTAAAAGGCCCGGCAGGCTTTATGTTAGCCAACGGTGATCCAAGCGGTTTGTACAACGTGGTTACTAAAAAGCCTACAGGCCAAACCGCGGGCGAGGTTAGTTACACTATGGGCAGCTTTAACCTTAACCGCGCTACGCTTGACCTTGACGGTAAGCTAAGCAACGACGGTAAATTGTTGTACCGCTTAAACCTATCGGCACAAAATAAAGGTTCATTCCGCCCTAATGAGTTTAATGACCGTTATGCAATAGCACCGGTAGTTTCATACCAGATCGACGATAAGACCAAACTGACTGCCGAGTACGTTTACCAACGCGCGCATATGTCTGACGTAGGATCGTACTATGTATTCAGCCCTAAAGGATATGCCGTGCTCCCGCGCGATTTTACCCAATTACCGGCCGGCCTACCGCCAACCAATATCAATGATCATAGCTTTACGCTTAACTTTCAACACCAACTTGATGACAACTGGAAACTGACCGCGCAGGCGGCCCGTTACAGCTACTCGCAATTGGGTACTTCAATGTGGGCCGATACGGTATTTGCCGATGGTAGATATGTACGCAACGCCGGAATCTGGGAAGCAAAAAGCGCCATGTCATTAGCCCAGGTATTTTTAAACGGGAAGGTAACTACAGGTTCTGTTGTACATAATATTTTAGCAGGCCTTGATATGGGCGACAAGAAATATATTGCCGATTATGCCCAAACAAAATCGCTTGATACCAAAGCGGTGCCTTTTGACCCATACCAGGAAGGTATCCCCACATTAAACAACCCGGCAAATGGTTATCCAACTTTTGACCGTTCATTAAACCTGGAAGCACGTGCCGCAGCCGGTTACGGGCTGATCAACACAAGCTACTCCAGCTTATATTTACAAGACGAGCTTGGGTTCTTTAATAATAAGGCTAGGTTAACATTGGCCGGCCGCTATACATCGGTACAAATGTCAGACTTCAACACACCCGAAGAAGCTAAACATTTTACCCCGCGTGTTGGCTTAAGTGTATCCATAGGCGACAAGACTTCGGTTTATGGGTTATTTGACCAAACTTTTTTACCGCAGGCAGGTAAGGTTAGCGTTGGCACTTTAAAACCGTTGACCGGCACTAATGAAGAATTTGGCCTTAAGAAAGATTGGGCCGATGGCAAGTGGAACACCACACTTTCGGTTTACCGGATCTTAAGAAATAACGAGTTAACTGCTGATCCGAATGCTGCGCCTAACTCGGGGTTAAGCATTGTATTCGGTCAGAAGAAATCACAAGGTCTAGAGTTTGACCTGCGCGGCGAAATATTGCCGGGCCTGGATATGACCGCTAACTATGCTTATACAGATTCGAAAGTGAGCAAAGTAAACCCTGACCTGGCCGCGTCGCCTGATAATACTATTAAAGTAGGCGATATAGTTCCGGGGTATGCAAAACATGTTGCCAACGCCTGGTTGAGCTATAAATTAAGAGATGGCGATCTTAAAGGCGCAGGCATCTCTTTAGGTGGCACCTACCTTGGCGGGCGCCAGACAGACACCTGGAGTGTCGGTTTAGAAAAACTACCCAATTACTTTAAATTGGATGGCGGCTTGTTTTGGGAAGGCACTAAAATGCGCATCACTGCCAATGCTTTTAACATACTGGACAAATATACCTACAGCGGTTCATACTATTCGTACCTGCAGGCTTATTACTGGCAGGCAGATGCTCCGCGCAACTATCGTTTAAGTATCGCTTACAAATTTTAATTGATGACCCGGTTAAAAAAAACCATTCTGTTTATACATCGCTGGCTCGGATTTATATCCGGGCTGGTGGTGGTTATTGTGAGTATTACCGGTTGCCTTTTTGTTTTCCAGGACGAGATCCAGGACGCACTGTATGATTATCGCAAGGTTGAAATACAGCACAAACCTTATTTACTGCCATCACAATTAAAGCAGGTAGCGCTAAAGCAGTTTCCAAATGGCGAACCCGGTTTTACCGCCTATTACGGGCCGGACAGGCCCGCCATAGTAATGATGTCCGTGCCCAAACTTGGCAGCCGCTACGTTTACATTAACCCCTACGACGGCAAGTTTTTACACCAGGAAAATATCGAGCGTAACTTCTTTATCATCGTAGAGTACATTCACCTTTACCTGCTGTTGCCGCCTGCTATCGGCGGGCAGATCGTAGGCTGGTCGGTCGTGATATTTGTGGTACTAATGATCACCGGCATTGTGCTGTGGTGGCCCAAACGCAAAAGTGACCGCAAACGTAGCTTCACCATTAAATGGAATGGCCGCTGGCGCAGGGTAAATTACGACCTGCATAACGTACTGGGCTTTTATGCCTGCAGTATTGCGCTGGTATTGGCAATAACAGGTTTATCCATAGCTTTCGACTGGGTTAGAACCGGCATTAATAAAACCGCTAACCTGGGGCAGAATCCTGCTATTGAAGAACGTGTATTGACATCAGACACCATAAACAAACCCGCCGTACCCGCAAACACGTGGGACAAAGGCTTTTTATATGCTCAAAACAGATCGCCGCAGGCACGTATGTTTTTGCTTTATGGCGATAGTAAAAAAGCATCGGCCACGGTAACGGTTGATGCTTACTACCAGCCTATGCATTATTATAAAAGTGATTCGTACGAGTTTGACCAATTTACCGCAAAGCCATTACGAACATTAATGCACCAAAATAAAAGCGCCGGTTTAAAACTGAACGATATGAACTATGATATCCACGTGGGTCAGATCCTGGGGTTTACAGGTAAGATCATAGCGTTTTTAACTAGCTTGATCTGTGCCAGTTTGCCCATAACCGGTTTTGTTATATGGTGGGGAAAACGGAATAAATCTAAAAAGAAAAAAAGCCCCACCCAACCCTCCCCGGTAGGGAGGGCT
>JAQBOP010000119.1 GCA_028287975.1 Mucilaginibacter sp.
GCCGCCAATAATGCCGCCTCGAAACTATATGGTTATACCCCCGAGGAAGTATTGAACATGGATATTAAGCAATTAAGGCCGAAAGCCTATTGGGAAAGCTTGATAGCACGGTACCAGACCGATATCAAAGATGCCGTAAACTTCGGAGTTGTCGAACATGTAAAAAAAGACGGAACATCGATTTGGGTAGAGATTATTGCCCAGGACATTATGTTCGAGGGCCAGTTCGTCAGGTTTTCATCAACCAGTGATGTTACCGAAAAATTGAGCGCGAAAGAATCGCTTAAAACCAGCGAGGCTAACTTACAGACCATTTTAAATAATACAGATACTGCCTATGCGCTTCTAAATGCTGACCTGGATATTGTGGAGTATAACAACCAGTCATTAATCTTTGCGCAAAATGAGTTTAATTTTGAACCCGGGGGTACCGCCAAGGTATTTGACCTGATGTCCGAAGACAGGCGTTCACAATTTATCGCTTATACCGATCAGGTTTTTAAAGGTAATCCCATTAGTTACGAAATAAATTATCCGCAAACGGATAATAGTCATTTATGGTATCACGTCAGAATGTTCCCGATAGCTGATAAAGGTCATCAAATCCTGGGTTTGGTATTAGCCATAACGGATATTACCGGGCGGAAAGAAGCAGAGCAAAGCATCCAATCGCATATTGATAAGATCCGCGAAATGACCTGGAAGCAATCACACCTCATCAGGAGCCCTTTAGCGAATTTAAAGGGTCTTTTCCTCATGGCAAAAGCTGATCCTACTGATCAGAAGGTGTTGGATTATGCAGAAATAGAGTTAGAAAGAATGGATAAAATACTGTGGGAGATGGCGAAGGAACGGCTATAATTAGCCTTTAGTTCTGACAGATTCCCATTCACCCCGCAAACGTTCGCAAATACCATGATATTTGCGAACGTTTTAATTTATTTTTATAGTTATTTTCTAATTACCCTTCTAATCGAATATTCGTTGTCGAGTCTGCCTGCTGACAGAAAATATCGTCTGTTCGCCGGTAATTACACCGCCAGTTCCAGTTCTTCAAGGTAATCTGTAATTGTTGCTATTTCTTCCTTGTTGAGTGTACTGTCGATGGCTTTGGCGTTTTCAATGGCCTGTTCGGCGTTCCTGGCGCCAACCAGGGCTATCGTAATTCCCGGTTGCTGTAAAGTCCACAGGATAACCAGTTGTCCCAGCGTTAAATGTTTTTCGGCAGCAAGTGGTTTTAACAGCTCAAGGAACGCATCTGTTCTTCTCAGATTTTCTTCTTTAAAAAATGAAACTTCTTTACGATGGTCACCAGGCGCAAATGCATGCCCGGGCTTTATTTTACCGGTTAAAAGTCCCCGTTCCAGCGGGCTGTAAGCTAAGATAGATTTGTTGTTTTCCAAACAATATGGAATAAGCTCCGATTCAATGGATCGTTTAACCATGCTATAAGGCACTTGATCAGAAGCAAGTGAAATATATTTTTCAGCTTCAGCCAGTTGCGCTGCATTATAATTACAAACGCCCGCATAACGTATTTTACCCTGCTCAATTAAGCGGGAGACAGCTTCCATACTTTCAGCTATCGGCGTTGTTGAATCGGGCCAGTGAATTTGGTACAGGTCAATATAATCGGTTCCGAGGCGCCTTAAACTGTCTTCGCATTCTTTAATGATGCTTTCTTTTCCTGCATACTTATAAATGTCAATATTTTCGCCGCTGTTGTTTTTACTGCTAAATGCAAAATCACCTTTTTTGAGGTCCCAGCGCATGCCATATTTAGTCAGGATCTGGAACCGGTCGCGCGGGAATCCCTTGATCGCTTCACCTACAATTTCTTCGCTGGTACCCTGTCCATAAATGGGCGCTGTATCAATAGCGGTTACACCCAGGGAATAAGAAACCCTGATCGCATCAATGGCTTCTTTTCGTTCAGTGCCGCCCCACATCCAGCCACCGGCCGCCCAGGCTCCAAATGTTACTTCTGAAAGTAATAAATCCGTATTTTTTAATTTCCTATATTTCATGATTTGTCTAATTTTAGTTACATTCCTTATTTATTGCACATCAATGATCATTTTTGTTAATGTATTAACAGCCACAAAGGAACAATTAATGACCGTGGCGGCCAATAGCTTAACCTTTAATTAGTAACTCATTAACAAGTTAGTATGTCAGAAAGAAAATTAAGTTCCACGAATTTTTATAATCAATCATTCCTGGAAGAAAAATGTGCCCTTAACGAACTCCTCTACTTGCTGAGTAAGCGATGGATGACCGAAGTGCTCTTTAGTATTGAAGAAGGTAATTCACGCTTTAACAGCCTGAAAGAAGATCTGGAGCATATCAGTGATCATATCCTTGCCGACCGGTTGAGGTACCTTGAGCAGCATGAACTGATCCATAAAACCTGTGTACCGGGTAACCCACCCAGAACGGAATATACCTTAACTACTAAAGGCAAAGAACTAAGCGAAATATTAGGCGGGTTATGCGATTTTGCAGAAAGCAAATTGCAGTTTTGATTGCTTAAAACGAGGTGTAACTGTTACACTAATTGATTTATTAGTGGCTTTTCTTTTGTTTTTAATTAACATTAGGTTAATCTTGTGGTGAACATTAAACAAAACACGCTATGAAGTTATACTGCCCATCCAAATTTATCTGCCTTTGCCTTTTGATTGTTTTAATAGCCACTATAAACGCCGGGGCCAATGCGCCGGCAAGGGATTATTACCAGATGAAGATCTACCATTTTAAAAATGCAACGCAAGAGGGCCGTTTAGATGCTTACCTGCAAAATGCATACATACCCGCATTGCATAAAGCAGGCGTAAAAAATGTTGGGGTTTTTAAACCGATCAAACAGGATAGCCTGGACAGAAAAATATATGTTTTTGTTCCATACCGTACCTGGGATGCGTTAGAAAATACTGATCAAAAAATTCTAAAAGATCAAACGTACCTTGATGCGGGTAAAGATTATATAGACGCTGATTATAACAACTCTCCTTATACGCGTATCGAAACAATTATAACACGTGCGTTTATTAATGCTCCCGAACTAAATTTACCCAACCTAAACGGGAAAAAAGCAGACCGGATATATGAGTTACGCAGCTACGAAGGTGCAACCGAAAAACTACATGCCAGTAAAGTTAAAATGTTTAATGTAGGCGATGAAATGGCCATATTTAAGAAGTATGACATGAATGGTGTATTCTATTCGGAAGTTATTGCCGGTGGTCATATGCCTAATTTGATGTACATGACCACCTATAACACCAAACAGGATAATATTGACAAATGGAAGCAGTTTGGCAGTGATCCGCAATTTGTTGCCTTAGGTAAAATGCCCGAGTATCAGCATAATGTATCAAAAGGCGAAAGCTTTTTCCTTTACCCTACCGAGTATTCCGATTTTTAGAGGATAGGTATTAGGGTGTAGATTACAGTTAAAAAAAAAGCTCAATACAT
>JAQBOP010000127.1 GCA_028287975.1 Mucilaginibacter sp.
AATTACTCATTACCTGTATCCGGTCAACCATCTGCTGACCCATGGCAGTCAGTCAATGTGCTTTTATTAGATCCTTTACCTCGGTAAAACCCAGCTTATCAATAATATTCTCAGGGTAAAGAATTTATTTTATTAGGTGTCTTTTTTAATTTCTTTTTCGATTTCTTCTTATGCTTCTCTTTTGGCTTAACGCCATTGGCCTTGTCAATCGAGTCTTTCTTAATTTTCAATATGTTTTCCTTGGCTTTTATCACTAATGAATCTTTACGTAATTTCTCGTCTTTTTTCCGTTTGGCTTCCTGTTGTTTCTTGAGCACTTCGTTTTGTTTCGCAAATATTGCATTCAAAGAATCAATTTTAGCCTGTATCCGCTTAGTGATAGCATCGTACATTTTTAGCAAGACATCCGGATGTGCGGCATAGTATTTCACACTCTTTCTAAACTGTGCAGAGTCGGTATGGTATTGCTCAAATAAATACATGTATTTACCCATACCCTGCGTGTACAGGCTATCCATATTGGGTTGTGAAGCAAGGGTACCGTCCACTATGTGAACATCGGTTAATAAGCGCACCATTTTATCCTGTTGGATAACACCACGGGAATCATCACTTTGTTCGCAGGCAGACAAAAAAAGCAAAGCTGAAAAAAACAAGATAATATGTTTACGCATTCTGTAATTTAGCGGTTTAAATTGAACAAAATTACGGATAAATGAGCATTGCAGATAATATCAAAAGCTTAAAAAACGAAACTATACCTAAAAAGGTAATTTTAATAGCGGTATCAAAAACAAAACCAGTTGCCGATATACAGGAAGCCTATGACGCAGGCCAGCGCTTGTTTGGCGAAAACACCGTACAGGAGATGGTTGAAAAACAGGAACAGCTACCAAAAGATATCCAATGGCACCAGATAGGCCACCTGCAAACCAACAAGGTAAAATACATCGCGCCTTTTATCAGTATGATCCAATCTGTTGATAGTATTAAGCTATTGCAGGAGATCAATAAACAAGCCGAAAAGAATAATCGCGTGATAGATTGCCTGTTACAAATTTATATTGCTGACGAGGAAACTAAATTTGGCCTGGGCTTTGATGAGGCTATCGAGCTATTAAGGTCCGACGAGTTTGTTACGTTAAAAAATATCCGCATCAGGGGTTTAATGGGCATTGCAACCAACACTGATAAAGAAAAACAGCTAAAGGACGAGTTCCACGAGTTGAAAACATTTTTTGATGGCTTTAAACAAAGCTTTTTCGGAAAGGAAGATAGTTTTGATGTTATATCAATGGGCATGTCGTCTGATTATGAGATAGCGATTGAGCAAGGCAGCACCATGATACGGGTTGGCAGCACTATTTTTGGCGGCCGGGTTATTAAACATTGGAAAAATAATTAATGCCTCACCCTGCCCTCTCCAAAGAGAGGGTTCTAAATGCAAGTTAACATTAATAGAAAAATATAAAAGCGACATTAAAGTCCCTCTCCTTTGGAGATGGGTTGGGGTGAGGCTAATGACACGATGATTAATAACCAAATGACCAATATCCATTTAAGAGTAGCCGTAAAAGAAGATTGTGTACGCCTGTTAGAATTAGTTAACGAACTGGCGCTTTATGAAAAAGCTCCGCAGGAAGTAACCGTAACCTTAGCAGAGTTTGAAGAAGCCGGGTTTGGCCAAAAACCGGTTTGGAAAGCTTATGTAGCCGAAGTTGGTGGGCTGGTGGTTGGTTTCGCGTTATATTACGTTCGTTTTTCAACATGGAAGGGCTGCCGCATGTATCTGGAAGACTTTATAGTTACCGAACCTATGCGTGGCAGAGGGATTGGTAAATTACTGTTCGACCAGTTAATTATTGAGGCTAAGGAATTGGGCTTTTCGGGCATGGTATGGCAGGTGCTTGACTGGAACGAGCCGGCGCTGAATTTTTACGCCAAATACCAGGCATCCATCGAGGCCGGTTGGTTAAACGCGGCTTTATCAAAAGATCAACTACTAAATTATTAAGTTATGAAAGCAGGGTATTTATTGCTTTTAGGGATTGTACTGGGACTAAGCTCATGTCAATGGGGTGTGAATAAGAAAGTTGAACCTGCTATTAATACCGATACGCTTAAATATACTTATAACACCATAAAGCAACGCGCGGCCGATTGTGGTAATAAGCCTGATAGCGATTGTACGGTAGCGCAGGTAAAATATCCTATATTTAACGGACAGGGCGTTTTAAATGACACGATTAACAAAAGAATAATAGCACTTTTCGGCTACAATAACCCTGACAAAAAACCAGATACTAACCTGCAGAAATATATAACGAATTTTGTGATGGGGTACCAAAATGACAATCCGAAGCAACATAGCCCGGATATGTTTTATACGCTTGATCTAAAAGTTAAAGTTTTGAGACAAGACTCAAGCTTTACCACATTAGAATTAAACGGCTATAATTACCAGGGTGGCGCTCATGGCGGCAGCATAACCTCCTATATTAACTGGAATACTAAAGCGGGAAAAGATATTCACCTGGACGACTTACTTGTTAGTAATTACAAAAATAAATTAACCGCAATAGCTGATACTATTTTCAGAAAGCAGGAGAAGTTAAGCGATACCACATCATTAGCTAATAATTACTTCTTTAAGGACAACAAATTCGCGCTGAATGAAAATTTTTCAATAACCCCTTTGGGCATCAAATTTATATACAATCAATACGAAATAAAACCTTACGCTGCCGGTCAAACAGATCTGTTTATCCCCTACGCAAAGATCAAATCGCTTTTAAAACCTAATACAGTCATCACCCAATATCTTAAATAAATGCTTGTTTTTAAATTCGGAGGTGCATCGGTTAAGGATGCAGAAGGTATCATTAACCTGGCTAATGTGGTCAGCAAATATAAAAGCGAGCAATTGCTTATCGTGGTTTCGGCAATGGGTAAAACTACCAACGCACTCGAAAAACTGACTAAGGCCTACGCCGGTCAGACCGATGATATGCATGATATTTACGAAAGCATTAAAAAATATCATTATGATATAATGGCCGAACTGTTTGAGCCCGACCATCCGGTTTTTGACGAAGTTGCCAATACGTTCGTCGAGATCGACTGGATGATCGAAGATGAACCGCACGACGATTATGATTTTATCTATGACCAGATCGTATCTGTGGGTGAATTGGTATCTACCCGCATCGTTAACGCGTATCTTAACGAAGCAGATTTAAAAAGCCAGTGGCTTGATGTTCGGGGTTATATCCATACCGATAATACCTATCGCGAAGGCATAGTACAATGGGATAAAACACGCGAAAGTATTAAGCTAAGCATCCCCACGCAATTAGAGCGCAGCATTGTTGTAACGCAGGGTTTCCTTGGCGGGACGTCTGAGAACTTTACTACCACACTGGGTCGCGAGGGTTCTGATTATACCGCGTCCATATTTGCTGCTTGCCTGGGTGCCGATTCGGTTACTACCTGGAAAGACGTGCCGGGCATCTTAAACGCTGACCCCAAGCTTTTTGAAGACACCGTAAAGTTTGACGAGCTAACTTATACCGAAGCTATCGAAATGACTTATTACGGCGCCACGGTTATCCACCCAAAAACCATCAAGCCTTTGCAAAATGCCAAGATACCGTTGCTGGTAAAACCATTCAATCATCCTGAAGAAGCCGGTACGGTAATTAAGGAAGGCGCGGCACATTTGTTTGAAAAACCAGTCATCATTATTAAACAAGACCAGGTATTACTTTCATTATCTACCAAAGATTATTCTTTTATCTCTGAAGATCATCTGAGCGATATCTTCAGCAAGTTTGCCAAAAGTCATGTTAAGATCAATGTGATGCAAACTTCAGCTTTAAGCTTCAGCATCTGCTTCGATTATAAAGCCGAGTATTTCAGCAGGCTGTTGGATAATTTAAAATCAGATTATAACATAAAGTATAACAATAACTTAACGTTGGTTACCGTAAGACATGATAGAGATGGGATCATAAAAAGTTTGACCGCCGGAAAAACTATTTTGTTAGAACAACTAAGCCGTAACACGGCTCAATTGGTTTTGAAATAACCGCTTATTCTTTTTAACTTGCCTGTAAAATTAACTGCCATGAAAAAACAATTTTTATTACTAACCATCATATTTTTCTCTGCCGCAACTTTAAGCTTTGCCCAGGCAACCCTGCCAACCAGCGATGCCATTTTAAAACAAGCATACGCACAGGCCAAAAAGGAGCATAAAAACGTATTGCTGATGTTTCATGCCTCGTGGTGCGGTTGGTGTAAAAAAATGGATGCCAGCCTGAATGACCCCAGCTGCAAAAAATTTATTGACGATAATTATGTCGTAACCCAACTTGATGTATTGGAACAACCCGCTAAAGCCAATCTGGAAAATCCGGGATCATTAGATCAGTTAAAAGCTTTTAAAGGCGAGAAAAGCGGCTTACCGTTTTGGGTGATATTAGATTCAAAAGGTAAATTATTGGCTGATAGCCAGATCCGCCCAAAAGGCGCGTCGCTTGATACACCCGGCGAAAGCATGGGTTGCCCTGCCGAAGAAAGTGAAGTAGCTTACTTTGCACAATTATTAAAATCGACCTCAAAACTTAATGATGAGCAGTTGGCTATTATCAGCAAACGTTTTGCTATGAATAAGCCGGTTCCTGTAGCTAAACCGGCCACATCGCCATCATCAAAATAAACGCGGTTTTTAAAGATCCTGTTTAATACTTCTAAATGGCTTGTCGGTATCGGTACTGCTGTACATGGTGAGTATGCTATCTTTTAAAACCATATAGTCGCCTTGCTGGCTAACAACCAGTTTCTTGATGCCGTTTGCGGTAACTTCCATCGGGGCAATAGCAGATACTACCGTACCGGCACTATCCAGTTCTAAGATATAGGTTTGGTTGTTTTCTGCCTTGTTGGTATATATTATGCTGATGGTCTTGGTATTATCGTCAATAAATTTACCGACGATGTGTTTGTTGGCCATTTCTTTGGGATCTAAAGCCAGCAGCTCTTTTGCTTTTGCCGGGGTAAAACCAACAAACTCAAAACTTAACAGGTTATTGTCTTTATCTGTCACTGTGTCAGCCGGAGCGACAACCGCCTTGTCATGATAAGCCGCTGTGGCATAAACCGTTATGCCATCTTTGTTTTGATAGCTGTTGCCGGGTAATATATAATCTATTTGAAGGTTGTTGTATTGCGAGCTATCGCTTTTTATATAAGCCGCAATGTCTATCATCTCTTGCTTGCTTATGCGGCTATTTACCTGCACATCCATCTTTGCGCCGTCCTTTATTTTTTCGGATTTCAATATTTTAAAAGCAGTTTTTGGTTTCGAGTGGCAGGCAGTAAGTACAACCAGGCAAAGAATAAGCATTTTTTTCATACGGCTGCAAAAGTATGGATAATACGGTAAATAACTAAAACGCCCCTTTATTATTAATAAAGAGGCGTTTTAGTTTACAATTGTGGCTTCCGTCTTTCAGGCTTGTGGGCGCTGTCTTTACTTGAGGTTTGGAATGAACGTTGGCCACCGGCATTACTGATACCTCTTTCTTTTAACTTCTCGCTTTGATCATTAAAAGCCCGGTCGGCAGTGGTGCTACCCTGACCGTTGTTGTTGTTTTTGAAATTTTGGGTTTCCATAATCTTATAACTTGGTTATAAAAACAGCCACAACAACTGTACCGTTATCTTAATTATGGGTTAAATTCCCTATTCCGAAATTATAAAGGTAATTTCGCGGTTCAAATAATTAGATAATACGCAATGGCAGGGTTTGATAAATTAAAGCTGAATAAACAACTCATAAGGTCTGTAACCGAACTTGGATACACTACCCCTAAAGAAATACAGCAAAAAACCCTGACCCGGATCATCGGCGGACAAGATCTTATTGCTATAGCTCCCGAAGGGGCCGGCAAAACTACTACTTACGTTTTAGGCACCTTAAACCGTTTTAATTACGCGCCCGAGGGTGTGCCGAAAGTATTGATACTGGTTCCCGAGAAAGAAGATGTACTGGCTGTGATTGAGTTATTTGACCGCTTAAATAAAAATAAATCAATAACGATAGTAGGCTTATATGTTACGCCCGGCACCGAAGCGCAAATGGATGCTTTGGCCGATGGTGCAGATATTGTGGTGGCCACACCCGACAGGGCACGCGCCATTTATTTGAAGCTGGCGCTTAATCTGAATAAAATGGAACTGCTGATAATTGACGACGCAGACCGCATGATTAAAAAAGGCATGCAATTGCCTATTGCAGAACTTGCCAACAGCATAACAAAAGCACAACACCTGGTATTTACAGATGTGATGCATAGCCGTCTGGAAAAGATGATAGCTCCTTTTATGAAACTACCGGCCACTATCGAGGTGGAAGCGTTGGAGGAAACACAGCTGGCGACTCATCAGCAGCTATTGTACAATGTGCCCAATTTTGCCACCAAGCTAAACCTGCTTAACCTGTTTATGTACGATGAAGAGGTATTTACTAAATCAATAGTGTTTGTAAACAATAGCGCTACTGCCGAGAAAGTATTTCAAAGCCTTGACCGCCGCATGCATGATGCAGTTGGCTATTTAAACCCGCAGTTTTTTGATGTGAAGGGTTTTAAATCTGTTGATGAATTTAAAGCGGATGCTGAAGCACGAGTAATGCTTGTGGTAAACGAAAACCAGGAAACAATTGATTTAAGCGGGATACCGTTTTTGATCCACTTTGATCTGCCGAAAGATAAAGATCAATATATCAGTCGTATAGTCAATACAAATACTGAGGGTGATGATGAAACACTGGCACTAACCTTTGCAACCGACCTGGAATTGAGCGAGGTTAAGAAAATAGAACAGGCAACAGGCAACAAAATGGAGTTATCTGCCCTACCCGATGAACTGGTGATTGTAAATGATTCCAAATCAAGAACAGAACCGGCAAAAAAACCGG
>JAQBOP010000228.1 GCA_028287975.1 Mucilaginibacter sp.
TTCCTTCAGGCAAGACGTGCTTAAGTTAACCGGGGTACGGTCTGGTACCATAACCCCTTATTTACCTACCGAAACGCACCAGAATACAGAAGTTTATAGCAAGGACGCGGCCTGGAGCCCGGGGCAGTCTACCGGTATCGCTTCGTGGATGGTAGATGAAGACTACATACCTACACTGGGAATGAAAATGGCCAATGGTCGTAATTTCTCAAAAAATAACCTTACCGATTCTACAGGTATCGTTATAAACGAGACCGCTGCGACTTTACTGGGCTTTACAGAACCGCTTAATAAAAAGCTTTACCTGGGCAGTGGTAAAGGGCAACTTGCTCTGAACATTATCGGCGTGGTAAAAGATTTTAATTTTGGCTCGATGCGTAACAAGATCCAACCGCTTGTTTTGCGGCTTGGTGTTAACAGGGCGGCGATGGCTTTTAGGGTTGATACTAAAAATCTTCCGGGACTGATAGCACAGGTCGAAAACCTATATCATAATGCCGATGCCAATATGGCCGGGCAACCTTTTGCTTATTCGTTTATGGATGATGATTTTAATCACGTTTATCAATCCGAACAAAATACCGGTAAGATCTTTATGTGTTTTGCCTTCTTCGCCATTTTTATCGCCTGTCTTGGCTTATTTGGCCTGGTTACTTACGCAGCCGAGCAACGTACTAAAGAAATCGGGATCCGGAAGGTGTTGGGTGCCAGCGTTATCAATATCGTAAACATGCTTTCAAACGATTTCCTGAAACTGGTAGGCATTGCGGCTATAGTAGCGTTCCCGATTGCCTGGTACGCTATGAATAACTGGCTGCAGGGATTTGCTTACCGCACAGCCATTAGCTGGTGGGTATTTGCCGCGGCAGCCGTGTTAGCTGTAATAATTACCATCGCGACGGTAAGTTTCCGTGCCATTAAAGCTGCGCTAACTAACCCGGTGAGCAGTTTGAAGAATGAATAGGTTAGTTACTGGTCATTAGTCATTAGTAAGTGGGCCATTATGATTTAGTAAAGTAATTAGAGTTTAAAATTTATCCTGTCATGATAAAAAACTATTTAAAAAGCGCCTTTCGTAACATCAAAAGGCATCCGTTTATTTCGTTTATCAACATATTTGGGTTAACCGTAGGGCTAACCTGCTGCCTGCTTATATTAAGCTATATTATTAATGAGCGTAGCTATGATAAATTTAATACCAATGTGAAGGATATCCGTAGGGTGACGCGCATTTTTTATTCAGGTAAAAATGTGGAGAGCCTGCATTTAAGCGCGATCGCGCCGCCGTTTGGGCCTTTGTTGCAAAGCGCATTTCCTGATATTAAAAAAGTAACACGGGTTTTGCCTATCCGCACTACGGCCTTTCACTATAAGGACAAGCTGTTTAACGAAGAGAATAGTGCATTTGCTGAAGAAAATTTCTTTGACTTTTTCACTGTCCCTGTGGTTAAAGGCAACCAAAATAATGCGCTGAAAGAGCCTTATAGTATTATGCTGAGCGAGGCAATGGCCAAAAAATATTTCGGCGATACCGACCCGACCGGCAAAGGCCTGTTGCTGGATAACGTTTTCCTGGGTAAGATCAATCACGACTTTAAAGTTACCGGTGTGTTTAAAGCTTTTCCTGCCAACTCGCACATGCACCCCGAGATACTGATGTCGTTCAGCACCTTAAAAGATCCGGCAATGTATGGCGCGAACAATTTAGCGAACGACTTTGGCGGTAATGCCTTTTTCACCTACCTTCTTTTCCCCAAGGATTATAATACCGACAGGATTGAAAGCCAATTGCCTGATTTCCTGGATAAATACGTACATCTTGGCGGTATGGCCGGAAACGCTAAAACACATGATGCCACTAAACTTACGTTTGAAAAACTCGCCGACATACACCTGCACTCACACCTGGATGATGAGTTTGAAGAAAACGGCGATATCAAAAGGGTATACATATTTTCGGCTATCGCCTTGTTTATTTTGCTGATAGCTTGCATCAACTATATGAACCTATCCACCGCGCGGTCGGTATTGAGGGCAAAGGAAATTGGTATCCGCAAGGTTATCGGGGCACAGCGAAAGGAGATTATTGGCCAATTTTTAAGTGAATCGGTAATGATCACCTGGTTTGCGCTTGCACTGGCCATGGCGGCAACTGCATTACTGCTGCCAATGATAAACCATTTGGCAAACACCAATCTCGCGTTTAACAGCCTGCTGCAATGGCAAATTTTAGTACCCATTTTGTTCCTGCCGTTTATAATAGGCCTCATCAGCGGTATTTACCCCGCCATTTTTATGTCGTCGTTTTTACCGGTGAAGGTTTTGAAAGGTATAATAAAAACCGGCTCAGGCAGCGTGTCATTTCGCAAGGTACTGGTTGTTTTGCAGTTTTCAATTTCGATTATCCTGATAGTAGCCACTACCGTGGTATACCGCCAACTGCAATACATTCAAACAACCGATCTGGGTTTCAACAAAGACGCAGTGTTAACGCTGGATTATGCCAAACAACTAAATCCACAATATGAAGCATTTAAAGCCGACTTACTGAAAAACGCGGCGATAAAAGAGGTTGGCCGCTCATCGCGTATTCCATCGGGCCGCTTGCTCGACTTCCAGGGTGGGTCGGTTTTGGTAGACGGCGTAATGAAACCCATTAAAGGTGACCTAAAATGCATCAGTACAGACTACGGCTTTATACCCGCTTACGGCATGAAAATGGCCGCTGGGCGCAATTTCTCGAAAGAGTTTGCGACTGATAACAATAACTTTATTGTGAACGAAGCGGCGGTACGGTCACTAGGCTGGAAAACCCCGCAAAATGCTATCGGTAAGGATATTAAGTACGGAGACGTAAGCGGAAAAATTATCGGGATCGTTAAGGATTTTCACTTTGAATCGTTACACCAGGCAATTACGCCGCTGATATTTCGATTCCCGTCGGATAATGGTTATCATGTAATGTCGGTAAAGGTAAATAGCCGTAGTGTAAAAACTGCGGTGAGTTCGCTGCAAGCCACTTGGCATAAATATCTGCCCGAAACTCCTTTTGATTTTACCTTTCTGGATGATAAATTCGGTCAATTATACAGGAGCGAACAACAACAGGGCAACTTGTTTACCATATTCTCGTGCGTCGCTATATTTATCGCTTGTTTGGGGCTATTCGGATTATCGGCGTTTACCATTACCCAGCGGGTTAAAGAAATTGGCGTACGAAAAGTACTGGGAGCAAGTGTGCGGCAAATTGTACTTGAGTTATCAAAGGATTTTCTGCGGTTAGTTTTGATATCAGCTGTAATAGCAATCCCGGTAGCCGGCTGGTCTATGCATGAATGGCTTGCTGATTTTGCTTTCCATGCCGAAATGAGCTGGTGGATGTTTGTAGCAGCAGGCATTATAGCGCTGGTCATCGCATTTTTAACTATAAGCTTTCAATCTATCAGGGCAGCAACAGCCAACCCGGTGAAGAGCCTGCGAAGCGAATAGGGTAGTCAGTGGTCATTAGTCATTAGTCATTAGTTAATTTGCAATCGGTAATGACGAATGACCAATGCCTAATGACTATCTATTTGTATAGCATCGTCAATAAGCTATATTTGCAATCACTAATGACCAATGACAAATGACCAACAACCGTCTAATATCCCCATCAATTTTATCTGCTGATTTTGGCAACCTGCAACGCGATATTGAAATGCTTAACCAAAGCGAGGCCGACTGGATCCATGTGGATATTATGGATGGATTATTTGTGCCTAATATCTCATTTGGTTTCCCGGTGGCAGAGGTGGCAAAGAAACACGCCACTAAACCGCTTGATGTGCATTTAATGATCGTGGAGCCTGACCGGTATCTGAAACGTTTTGCAGATGCAGGGGCGGCCGGTTTAACTGTACAGCTCGAGGCTTGTCCCAATTTGCATCGTACTGTACAGGTTATTAAAGAGTTAGGTTGCAGGGCAGGGGTAGCCATTAATCCGCATAGCCCGGTGTTATTACTTGAAGATATTATAACCGAGCTTGATCTGGTGCTGGTGATGTCGGTAAACCCGGGATTTGGCGGTCAAAAATTTATCGAAAACACTTACAAGAAGGTAGCTGATGCTAAAAACCTGATCGAAAAACGCGGCTCAAAAGCATTGATCGAGATTGATGGTGGAGTGGATATTAATAATGCCGGTAAATTATATTCGGCAGGCGCAAATGTGCTGGTTGCAGGTAGTTCGGTATTCGCGGCAGCAAGCCCGGCAGATATGATCTCGACACTTAAACACGCTTAAAGTTATTACAATCGTAATAGCAATAGTACAGTAATTTTAATTTTATTTAATAAAACTGTTTTAAAAGCGTGTTTTATTAAATATTTGTATTTTTTAAAATAAATGCAAATAAAGCCTACAAATTTTGTCAGATTAATTACCTTTGCCGCAGCAAAATACGAAGTTTTCAATATTATATTTTGCAGCAAACCAATTTTCAAAACATATGAAACATAATTTTGGTGCCGGACCAGGCATCTTACCTCATGAAGTTTTAAAGCAAGCTGCAGCGGCAGTTGTTGATTTTAATGGAATCGGATTATCTCTTTTAGAGATCTCACACCGATCGTCAGAATTTGAGGCGGTTTTAGCTGAAGCCGTAAAATTAGTGAAAGAATTATTAGAAGTTCCGGAAGGTTACTCGGTGTTATTTTTACAGGGCGGTGCAAGTACACAATTTGCAATGGTGCCTTATAACTTGTTGCCATCAACCGGAAAAGCTGCTTATGTAGAGTCGGGCGTATGGGCAAATAAAGCATTAAAAGAAGCTAAATTTTTTGGTGAGGTTGATGTTATCGCTTCTTCAAAAGAGAGCAATTTTACTTATATCCCTAAGGATTATACTGTACCGGCTGACGCGGCTTATTTGCATTTAACATCAAACAATACTATTTATGGCACACAGCTGCATGAGTTCCCTGCATCGCCGATACCTGTTGTTTGCGATATGTCGTCAGATATTTTTAGCCGTAAAATAAATGTTGCCGATTTTGGTATCATTTACGCAGGCGCACAAAAAAATATGGGCCCTGCCGGTACAACTTTAGTAATTGTTAAGGACGAGATCTTAGGTAAGATTGATCGTAAGATACCTGCTATGCTTAACTACCAGGTACAGATAGAAGGTGGTTCAATGTATAACACGCCGCCGGTATTTGCTATCTATGTTTCTATGCTTACGCTAAACTGGTTAAAAGCTAAAGGCGGCGTTGAAGCTATTGCTAAAGAGAACAAAGCAAAATCATCTGCATTATACGAAGAGATTGACCGTAACCCGCTGTTTAAAGCAGTTTGCGCGGCCGAGGATCGCTCTGATATGAACGTATGTTTTGTAATGGAAAACCCTGAGCTGGAAAAACCGTTCCTGAAACTATGCGACGAAAAAGGTATAGTAGGTATTAAAGGCCACAGAAGTGTTGGCGGTTTCCGTGCTTCTATATACAATGCTTTGCCAATAACCAGCGTGCATGTATTGATAGACGCCATGCAAGAGTTTCAAGAAAAAAAATCTTAATAAAGATTGAAGATTAAAGATTAGTTATTAGCATTTGCAATGCAACTAATCTTTAATCCTTAATAATTAATCTTTTAAAAACAATGATCAAAATATTAGCTAACGATGGGATAGACCCTATCGGAAAAAAAATGTTGGAAGATGCCGGTTTTGAGGTTGATACCAACAATATTCCACAGGATGAATTGCCTGTTAAACTACAAAATTACGACGCGATTACCGTACGCAGCGCGACTAAGGTACGCAAAGCGTTAATTGACGCCTGCCCTAATCTTAAACTGATTGGCCGTGGCGGCGTTGGTGTTGACAACATTGACGTTGAATACGCTAAAGAAAAAGGTATTGGCGTGTACAACACGCCTGCTTCTTCATCATTGTCAGTTGCCGAACTGGTTTTCGCGCAATTGTTTACCGGCGTACGTTTCCTGCATGACAGTAACCGCAAAATGCCGGTTGAAGGCGGTACTAAATTTAACGACCTGAAAAAAGCTTACGCGAAAGGTATTGAGTTGCGTGGCAAAACTTTAGGTATTGTAGGTTTTGGCCGTATCGGCCGTGAGGTTGCAAAGATCGCGATCGGCGTTGGTATGGATGTAATTGCTTATGATCTTTTCCCTTTCAATCCTGAAGTTGAAATAACGTTGGGCACAGGCGGCACTAAAGTTAACGTAACGGTTAAAACTTCAACGCTGGATGAGATCATCAAAACTGCTGATTTTATTACCCTGCATACACCATTCATCGACAAAGCATTAATTGGCGCTGAAGAGTTGACACAAATGAAAAAAGGTGTTCAACTGATCAATATCTCACGTGGTGGGTTAATTGACGAGTTGGCATTGGTCGACGCGTTAAACAGCGGCCAGGTATCCTATGCTGCATTAGACGTATTTGATAACGAGCCAACCCCTCGTGCAGAGATCCTTTCTCACCCTAAAATTTCATTAACCCCGCATATCGGTGCTGCTACAAACGAAGCACAAGAGCGGATAGGTGTTGAGCTGGCCAGCTTAATTATCGGGCATTTTAAGAAGTAAGAAACAACCTATAAAAAAGCGTGTTGCAATGATTTCAGCAGGCTTTTTCTATATTGGTTAAGGATTATCTTACAATACACACATATCCCGATAGTGGCTTTTTTTCATCATTTAAGTTGATAAGATAATAATAGGTTCCTGAAGGTAAAGGTTTGCCATTAAAACTTCCATCCCAAGCGTTGATATAACCCGAGGAGTGATATAGTAACAATCCATAACGATTAAATATTTCCACATCGCATTTAGGTGCATATTGTAGGTTTTGTATATACCATTTATCATTTGCGCCATCTCCATTTGGTGTAAAAATGTTTGGAATTATTATACTTTGATCTAAAGAATATACAGTAAATACTCCTGCTATATAATTTATTATATAACCAGGTATTTCAGCACCGGTTACAGTAATAGAGTATTGCCCTATTACTGTATTAAGAGTCACATTAGTATTTATCTGCGCAGGCGTTATGAGTTGTGCGGGACTGTCATTATTTACAAATCCACTGTAAGATAATGTTAACTCAGGATTGGGTATACCAAAAGATTTTGATTTGTTATCGGCTTTTATAGTTAGGTGCTCTGGCTCTATATTTATAGCTCCAGCTAAATAAATAATCTTATAATTACTTGCTGTAAAGGTTCCGCCTGTCACCATTGACGGAGTAATCTCGTTTTTATAAATTCCTGGTAGGGCAGTTGCCTCTGCGCCTTGACCATAATCAATAACTACACTCCCTGTTTTTTCCCCGTTTTTAAGTCCCTGAACTATAAACGCATCAGAATTTGTTTGCCTAATAAGCATAGTGCCAAAAGTCTTTGTTACCGGGTTTGCTGCTATATCAAGTTCGGTTGGGTTTACTATGCCATATAAATTCATACTAAAGTCATTTGCTCCTGTGCTTTTCAATAAAAGCGGCCCAGAGTAATTCCCGACAGGTGACATGGGTGAAAGCTGAATATAAATTTTTGTAGATAGCACAGTCCCATTTTTATCTGGATATAGCGTTATGCTTTTGGTAAAATTGGAATTATCAGTGCTGATTTCAAAGCCAACGGGTGCAGTAATAAACAATTCAGATAAAAGATCATTGCAATTAACATCCATAATAATTTGCGGAGAAGCGGTTCCGTAAAAAGTTTCAAGTGTCGAAAAATTTCCAGTTGCTGTAATTTTGGGAGGCAGCGTAGGATTGACAGTAATGGTAAAAGTTATAGGTTTATTACCACAACCTACCCCAGCTGTTATGAAATTTCCAGATGAAAGCGCTCCTATAGTTGTTGTAATAGATGTTACAACAGTATTGGACGAAGTATCAATGACATTAATTAACCCATTTTGGTTTACAACATAAACCTTTTTTCCGTCAGGTGTTATAGAAATGCTAAAGGGCTCGTCACCGCCCGGAAGGTTAATCGTCGCAATTACTTCTTGACTTTTAGTGTCAATTACAGATACAGTTTGAACATCTTCATTAACTACATACACACTCTTTCCATCCGGTGATATAGTTAAATTTGTTGGCCCTACACCCACCAAAATTGAGTTTATAACAGCATTCGTTGCAGCATTGATTACTGATACCGTTGAGCTGTTGTTTACAACATACAATGTTTTTCCATCAGGAGTTAGCTGTAGAGCTATTGGCAGCAAACCTACTTGTATGGTTTGAATAACTGATTTTGTGGCGACATCTATAACGGAAACAGTGTTTGAACTTTGATTAGCAACGTAAATTCTACTACCATCAGAGTTTAAAGTAATGCCGACAGGGTTTAAACCGACGTAAATAGTTGATGTAACAGTATGTGTTACCGCATCAATTTCATCAACCGATCCGGTTTTAAATAAATTATTATGTGTTACATATATTTTACTCCCATCTGGACTTACTGCAACACTTTGAGGTGAGGACTCTGGTCCTGTAGATGTAGAAGCAATAACCGCATAGGTACTAGCATCGAGAGTTAATACGTTTTCTGAATAGTGATCTGTAACATAAACAAATTTTCCGTCTGGACTGACAGTTTCTCCGTACGGATTAAATGAAATGGGTGAAGTTGCAATAACCTTATCAGTTGCAGTATTGATTACAGACAACTGGCCTATTGTACTAAATATATAAGCAAATCCGGAGTTAATTGGCGTGGCTGTAATAGTAGCCGTTATTGGACTATTGTTAGTATTGGTGGCTGTAAAAGAAGCAATATTCCCTGTGCCGCTTGCGGGTAGCCCAATAGAAGGATTATCATTTACCCAATTGTAAACACATCCGTCGCCGGGAAAGTTAACTATGTTGGTCAGGGCGCCGTTTTTGACTGTTTGATTTTGCGCGATAGATTTTAATGGCGTAAAACTAATGACAATTACGATAGCTAAAACGGAAAAAAATCGCTTCATGTAAAAATTGTAGGCTAATAATTAATTGCAATAAGCTTTCAACAATATAGTAATTTCAGCGGTATCCATGCGCAACAAAAAAAGCGGTTGCAAATGCTTATGACACAGCCTCTTTGTTTTATAATTGGGCAGGATTGTCGCTACAATATGTAGCTCACTCCCTTTTCAGGTATCGTAACCGTATAGCCATCCGCTGTCAAGCTATCGCTTAGGGCCTGCATACTGCTTTCTTCGCCGTGTACCAGGTAAACGTTTTTTAGTTTGGCTTTATCCTGTTGTTTTACGTTGTCTATAAGATCTTCATGGTCGCCATGGGCGCTGAGTACATCTGTTTGCTTAATGGTGGCGTAAACAGCCAGATCGCGGTCTTTAATATGGACGATGGAATCGCCGCGCAATAACCTGTGTCCTAAAGTACCTTTAGCGCAATACCCAATAAACAGGATGGTACAGTAGTAATTCTGGATGTTATAAAAAAGGTGATCCTGGATGCGGCCACCCTCCAGCATCCCGGCAGAAGAAATAATAATGCAAGGCTCAAAATAATTAGAGATCTGGCGGCTGTCCTTCAGCGTTTCAACGTAGGTAAGGTTATCAAACTCAAACTCATCACCCTGTAACTTATAAAACTCCTGCGCTTCTTTGTTTACCAGGTTATGGTATTTGCGGAAGATGCCGGTAGCCATGCTGGCCATAGGGCTGTCAACAAAAACCTTTACGGGCGGTAACAAACCACTGCTGAAGATCTTATTCAGCGAATAAACCAGGGACTGTGTGCGACCAATACTAAACGCCGGGATAATCATGCGCCCCTGCTCTTTGATGCAGCATTTTTCAATAACCTCTATCAGCGTTTCCTCAACCGATTTGTCTTTGGTATGCATGCGCCCGCCGTAGGTCGACTCGGTCACCATAAAATCAACAGGGGGCAAAGGCTGCGGATCGTCCAGCACCGGGTAATTTTTACGTCCGATATCGCCGGTAAAAGCGATTGATTTTTCTGTCCCGTTATCGTTTATTTTAAACACCGCGGCGGCAGCGCCCAGCAAGTGCCCAACCGGGATAAAAGTTAGCTCGATATCGCCCGTAATGCGGAATGGTTTATTAAAGCCGATGGTAACAAACCTGTCCATGGTGTCCATTACATGCTTTTGCAGGTATAGGGGTTGGACGTTGGTGCCAAACTTGCCTTTGCCATGTTTGCGGCCTTTGTGGGCCTTGTTCATAAAGATATTTACCGAATCAAGCAGTAACAGCTCGGTGAGGTCGGCAGTAGGCGGGGTAGATAAGATCTGCCCGTTAAAGCCCAACCGTACAAGGGTAGGGATGTTTCCGGAGTGATCGATATGCGCGTGGGTTAGTACCACTACATCAATATCCGCAGGATTAAATGGAAAATCCTCGTTCGATTGGATGCTGCGGTCCTTTTCGTAATCAAGCCCGCAATCTATTAATATTTTATATTGGCCAACTTCAAGCAAATGCATACTGCCCGTAACTTGCCGTGCAGCACCGTGTATAGTTAATTTCATTAAGATTTTTCTTTGCGGCGTATCTGGTTCCTAAGCAGGAATAGTATTATCCCAACCAGTATAAAAACAATGATCTTAAAGTTAAGTGATGCTTTATCCTGTAGCCTAATATTCTCGTCTTGTTCTTTTTTTAATTTTTGCAGTTGGTTCTGTAACCTGTTTATGGTGTACATTGACTCAAGCGCGGTACCCTCTGTTTCTTTTGATTTGTCTACAGCCTGGTTTTGTTGAAACGCACGGTACTCTAATAATATTTTAAGCTGTTGGTAAATATCATTGTCGGTTTTAACAATATCCATCAATATATCGTTGCTTCTGCGGATATCTTTTTTAGTTTGCAGGCCAAAAATACCGGTATGTTGGCTCAAGCTTTGATCATATTGGCCAAATTTTTGGCTGCGTATGGCCAGCATGCTGTTAATTTTTGTCCGCTGTTGCTGATAGGCCAGGGAATCTAAATTGGCCTGTGCAAAAGCGCCCGAAAACAAAAAGCATAGCAGGCAAACTAATATTAAATTTTTCTTCATGCGGTATAGTCAAAATCAATAATTACGCTGTCGCCTAAATTAAGGCCCAGCAAGCCTGCGGCGTTGCCTTTGTTAATAGCAATTTCAAGGTGGTCGCTAATGCCAAACAGGCAAAGCTTTTCGCCTTCGGGTACTTCGCTGTAATGCCAGCTAAGGTGATTAATGGTTTCGTTACGTTTAAAGTATAGCGTAAACTGCCTGCCTTGTTGCACCTTGTTAAAAAACTCTTTGGTAATATTAGTAATTACATTCTGAAAAGAGTCAATATAAATTACAGCGCCTTTTATCAGGCTCTTTTCTATCACAGGCTGCAGCGTCATTTTATTTTGAATACCGTTAACCGGGATGCCAATTTCTTTTAATTTACCGCCCTTAGCCAGGTGACAAGCCGCTTTTACAAAGATATCCGCAAGCGGGAAATGTAAAAATTTGAGGTCCTGCATAATGTTTATTTCAACCATTTCGTCGGGGTCATGGTTAAACATCAGCGAGAATATACCGTTGTCCGATCCCACAAAATAATGGTTCTTATAGCGCAAAGCCAGGTATTTGGTATGGTCGCTGTAAACGGTATCGATACCGATAAGATGCACCGTACCGTCCGGAAAATAATAGAAACTATTTTTTAAAATGAAGGCTGCTTGTTGTACATTGTAAGCGGCAACACTATTGGTAATATCAACAATATTTACTGTGGGTAATAATTTCAATATGCTTCCTTTAAGGGCAGCCTGATAAATGTCTTTATCACCCAAATCAGTAGTTAAAGTTATTATTGCCATTAATTTTTTAAATATTTATTGCTAATCTTGTACAAGCGTTAGACGCTGCAAATATTCAATTTTTAATTCATAAAAACCGGTAACTAATAATCAAATTTACTATTGAACGAGCTCAAAATATCAATTGAAAATATAAACCCCGCTGTTTTATGGGGTCCAAACAATGATCACTTCGAGATCATAAAAAAACAATATCCAAAACTTAAAATTGTTGCACGTGGCAGTGAAGTGAAAGTATTGGGCGACGAGCGGGAATTAGTAATTTTCGAGGAAAAGTTTAACCACCTGATCCAGCATATTGAGAAGTTTGAAAACTTGAACATAACCGACCTGGAAAGGGTATTAGGCTCAAAAGCAGATACTTCGGCATCTGCTGATCCTGCTGCCGATAAGTTTGCCAGCGGCGAAGTTATTGTGTTTGGCCCTAACGGTGTTATGGTTAAAGCACGTACAGCCAACCAGCGTAAAATGGTTGATTGTATCAATAAAAGCGACATCCTGTTTGCCATTGGCCCTGCCGGTACCGGTAAAACCTATACGGCTGTCGCGCTGGCAGTAAGGGCCTTAAAAAATAAGGAGATCAAACGGATCATCCTTACCCGTCCGGCGGTTGAGGCAGGCGAGAACCTTGGTTTTTTACCGGGTGATCTGAAAGAAAAGATAGACCCGTATTTGCGCCCGTTATATGACGCGCTTGACGATATGATCCCGGCCGAAAAGCTGAAATTATATTTAGAGAACCGTACCATAGAGATAGCACCGCTAGCCTTTATGCGTGGCCGTACGCTTGATAATTGCTTTGTGATATTGGACGAGGCGCAAAACGCTACCGATATGCAGTTAAAAATGTTTTTAACACGTATGGGCCCATCGGCCAAGTTTATTGTTACGGGTGATGTTACACAGATAGATCTACCAAAAAAACAGCAATCAGGCCTGCATACCGCGCTGCGGATATTAACAGACATAAAAGGAATAGATATAGTTTACCTGAGCGGCGAGGACGTTGTAAGGCACAAACTGGTGCGTAAGATCCTGGCAGCTTACGGGGATATACAATAGTGATTAGAGGTTAGAGATTAGGCCTGAAAATAGTCGACTAATCTCTGATCTCTAATCTCTGATTAACTAACACATGAATTCAATAAAAGAAACACATTTTAATTTCCCTAACCAAACCAGCTTTTATAAAGGTAAGGTTAGGGATGTTTATACTATAGGAAATAAATACCTGGTAATGGTGGTGAGCGACAGGATCTCGGCATTTGATGTTGTATTGCCTGAACCTATCCCATACAAAGGGCAGGTGCTGAACCAGATAGCAGCTAAGTTTTTAAAAGCCACTGCCGATATTGTTCCTAACTGGGTGGTGAATGTACCCGATCCGAGCGTAACCATTGGCCGTATTTGCGAGCCGTTTAAAGTAGAGATGGTGATCCGCGGTTATTTGGCGGGCCATGCCGCGCGCGAGTATGCTGCCGGCAAGCGCCAGGTTTGTGGCGTAAGCTTGCCCGAAGGGCTAAAAGAAAATGATAAGCTGCCCGAGCCCATCATCACTCCTACGACGAAAGCAGCGGTAGGTCATGACGAGGATATCTCGAGAGAAGAAATTTTAGCAAAAGGCATCGTATCTGCCGAAGACTATGAGCAGCTGGAAAAATATACCAGGGCATTATTTGCGCGCGGTACCGAAATTGCCGCTAAGCAAGGATTGATATTGGTTGATACCAAATACGAATTTGGCAAAGCCGATGGTAAGATCTACCTGATCGACGAGATCCATACGCCTGATTCATCGCGCTACTTTTACAGTGAAGGCTACGAGGAAAGACAGGCAAACAACGAACCGCAGAAACAGCTATCGAAAGAATTTGTGCGCAAGTGGTTAATTGAAAATAATTTCCAGGGGAAAGACGGGCAGGTAGTGCCGGTTATGACACCCGAAAAGGTAGAATCCATATCAGAACGTTATATCGAACTTTACGAGCAGATCACAGGCGAGGCCTTTGTAAAACCCGAAGGAACTCATATTTTAGACAGGGTAGAAAATGCAATTAACCAAGCGTTAATTTCGTTGTGATTTTTATTTATGAATAATACCTATATTAGCATTTCAATAACTCAATAAGAAAAATGAAGTTTGCAGTTGATAAACACGAGAAATATATTTTGCTGAAACTCAATGAAACGAAATTGAACTCATTGGTTACTCCGCAATTAAAATCTGAATTAATATTGATCAATACCGAGGGCCAGAGAAACATCATCCTTGATCTTTCGCAAATAAAGTTTGCAGATTCGTCAGGTTTGAGCAGCTTATTGGTGGGGCACAGGTTATGTAAAAACTCGGGCGGGTCTTTTATTCTTACGGGTTTAAATGATGCTGTTTCGCGCTTAATTACTATTTCTCAATTAGAAAGTGTTCTAACTATCGTTCCAACCGCTGAAGAAGGCGTCGACGTTATTTTTATGGAAGAGATAGAAAAAGAATTAAAAAAAGAAGCAAGATAATCCTTACATTGTTTACCTGATATGAAGTTTGAGGTAACAATACTTGGAAGTAGTTCTGCAACACCTATTTATAATCGAAACCCTACATCACAGGTACTTAACATTAATGAGCGCCTGTACCTGGTTGATTGCGGGGAAGGCACACAACAACAAATGCTGCGTTTTGACGTAAGGGCCAGCCGCATAGATCACATCTTTATAAGCCATTTGCATGGCGACCATTACCTGGGGCTTGTCGGCCTGCTATCATCATTGCATTTAAACGGGCGCAAAAAAACGTTAAAGTTATTCGGCCCGCCACAACTGAAAGAAATTATCGATCTGCAGTTTAAATATTCTGAAACAACGCTGCAGTATGAAATAGAGTTTATAGAAACCGACCCCAATAAAGCCCGGACTATCGTTTCAAACGAAGACGTAACGATCGAAACCATCCCGCTTGATCACCGCATACCCTGTACCGGGTTTTTATTCAGAGAGAAAAAACGGCTCCGAAAATTATTAAAAGATAAACTGGAGCGGATAGGGGTACCGGTTGAATACTTCACGGCTTTAAAAAAAGGTGCTGATTACACAAATCCCGAAGGTAAGGTTTATAAGAACGATACGTTGACTACAGATTCGGACGCGCCCAAGGCTTATGCCTATTGTTCGGACACTTTATACAGCGATCAATACTTTGACCAGATCAACAACGTCGACCTGCTCTACCATGAAGCCACTTTCCTGAACAATATGCTGGACAGGGCCAAAGAAACACACCACACTACCGCACTACAAGCAGGAGAAATAGCGCTAAAAGTTAATGCTAAAAAGTTATTGATAGGGCATTTCTCGGCACGCTATAAAAGCCTCGATGAACTGCTTGAAGAAGCACAAAGTGTTTTCCCGGAAACAGGATTGGCTATTGAGGGGAAGACTTTTACGGTTTAATATACGCTGACTCGCCTTTATTGGCTCAATTGAGCGGTAAGCTGAAATAAAAGGTTGATCCTTCGCCACCTGTGCTTTCTGCCCATATTTTACCATCGTGCCGCTGTACAATCTCGGCGCTCAAATATAGCCCGATACCAAAGCCTGAAATATGCCGGGTATGGTTGGTTTCCACGCGGTAATATCGGTCAAATACCTTTTCAATGTCTGCCGGTTCAATGCCCATGCCTTCGTCCCGGACACTTATAACAACATCGTTAACGGTTGATTTGCAGTTTACCTTTACAAGCTTTCCTTTTGGAGAATATTTCACTGCGTTACTGATCAGGTTGGAGATAACCGAGCTGATCTTATCCCTGTCGGCATAGACTTGCAGATTGCCACAACCGGCAAATTCAATATGATGCGTCGTTATAGTCATTTGAGATTCAGTAATGACATCTTTCAATAACTGGTCGATACTGAAAGCCTGTTTTTCGATCAGGATTTTACCTGATTCAAGTCGGGAAATATTCAGAAACCCGTTGATCATTTTACTCATTCTTTTCACTTGCAAGTTTGCTTTTTCAAGGGCACCCGGTACAAAGGCATCGTCACTGTTCTTAAATTTTGCATTAAGCACTTGCACAATTGCGGTCAAAGAGGTTAGCGGAGTTTTTAATTCATGGCTCACCATACCTATAAAATCGTTTTTCCTGATCTCGTCCTGTTTCTGTTCGGTAATTTCATGCAGCACACCGGTAAAATATCTGTCGATACCTTTTTCATCTTTTTGTACTGTACCAATACCCCTTACCCAGCGTATTTTACCGTCATTATGACCTATAATGGGATATTCCATATCGAATTTTACGCCTTTGGTTATAGCCAATTCTACCAGGTCTGCAGCGGCTTGCCGGTAATCGGGATGGATCTGGTTAATGGCCGCTTCATAGGGGACCTCTTCGTCCGGAGCGAAACCGAAAAACTCCTTAAGTTTCAATGACGGATAAAAGATCCTGTCGATGACGTTTATATAATAAGTACCCAGTCCGGCCGCATCTACCGCCATACGCAGGCTTTCTTCGGCACGTTCCACATTTTTGGCCGCCAAATACTGTTCGGTAATGTCCATTACAACCCCGGTAAAAGCAGAAAATGTACCCGACGGGTCTGCTTTGAGATTGCCAATGGCCCGCAGCCAGCGCAACCGTTCATCATGTAAACCAACTACCGGGTAGACTACATCATAATCACCATTATTGTAAATGGCGTTTTCCAGCTTCGTAGCTACGAATCCCCGGTATTCGTCAGTGATCTGTGCCAGTGCCTGTTCAATAGAAAGGCTTTCTTCGGGATA
>JAQBOP010000193.1 GCA_028287975.1 Mucilaginibacter sp.
TTATATTAACTTATTCACAAAGTTTTTAGTTTTTAACACCCCCCAGACCCCCCATTTCAATAATAGTAGTTCTTTAAGATATATCCTTTACTTAACCAAAGGCAGCGGATACCGGCCTTGTGAATAATGCCTGTGCAGTATGAGCGGATAGCGCGGGCGCAGGCAACGCCCTTACCTTCAAACTTATCCTCAATAAGCCGAAAATAATTACAATTCGCTCCAAACAACTCACCCAAAAAAGTGTTTAGTTTGCTATACAATCTATTATATTAGTAAACGTTATTACAACAGACTATCTAAACATACACATGGCCAAAATTTTAATAATTGACGATGAGCGGGCTATCCGTAATACCCTGCGCGAGATACTTGAATACGAAGACTACGAAGTTGAAGATATAGATAACGGCATTGACGGGCTGGAGCTGATCCGAAAAAATGATTACGACCTAGTGCTGTGCGACATTAAAATGAGCCGCATGGATGGCATGGAAGTGCTGAGCGAGGGCCTTGCTATAAAGCCTGACCTTCCGTTTATCATGATATCGGGCCACGGCACAGTAGAGACGGCTGTCGAGGCCAGCAAGAAAGGCGCGTTCGACTTTATTTCAAAACCGCCTGATCTGAACCGCTTACTGATCACCGTACGTAACGCTTTAGACCGCGGCAGCCTGGTTGTTGAAACCAAAGTTCTGAAACGCAAGGTATCAAAGGTCCGCCCCATACTTGGCGACTCGACCCCGATAGCCAAGATCAAAGAAACCATTGAACGTGTTGCCCCTACTGATGCCCGTGTGCTGATAACCGGCGCCAACGGTAGTGGTAAGGAGCTTGTTGCCCGCTGGCTGCACGAGAAGTCAAACCGCGCAAACGCGCCATTGATCGAGGTTAACTGCGCGGCCATCCCGTCAGAACTGATCGAGAGCGAGTTATTCGGACACGAAAAGGGATCGTTTACCTCGGCTATAAAACAGCGTATCGGTAAGTTTGAGTCGGCATCGGGCGGTACCCTTTTCATGGATGAGATCGGCGATATGAGCCTGTCGGCACAAGCCAAAGTATTGCGCGCACTGCAGGAAAACAAAATAACCCGCGTAGGCGGCGAAAAGGAAATTGAGGTGGATGTACGCGTAGTGGCTGCAACCAACAAGGACCTATTGAAAGAGATAGAAGCCGGTAACTTCCGTATGGACCTTTATCATCGCCTTAGTGTGATACTGATCCACGTACCGCCGTTAACAGAGCGTAAGGATGATATAGCCCTGCTCACACAAAGCTTTTTAGAGGAGATCTGCAACGATTATGGCATGCCGATCAAAAAAATCTCGGACGGGGCGCTTGAGGCCCTTAAAGCCCAGCCGTGGACGGGTAACATCCGTGAGCTGCGTAATATGGTTGAGCGTTTGATCATATTGAGCGATAAAGCTATTACCGAGGAGGATGTGAAGTCATTTGCCAACCCATCGGCGCCCGTAACCGCTACAGCAGAGGCTGCCGGGCCGCAAACCGATTATAATCAGTTTAAAAACTTCCAGGACTATAAGGATTTTGCCGAACGCGAGTACATTAAATTCAAGCTTGAAAAGAACAACTGGAACGTATCAAAAACCGCCGACGACATTGATATACAACGCAGCCACCTGTATAGCAAGATTGAGAAATACGGATTGAAGCGGGGTGAATAATTTGTGAGCTTAATCGTCAAAGAAAAACGACCTGTTGGTGTAAAAACTAACAGGTCGTTTATTTTAACCTTATCTTTGGCTTAAACTTAATTAAACCACATCATGAAAAAATTATTAGTACTGATTGTCTTTGTAATGGCATCGACTGTCACATTCGCGCAAATAACCCGCGAGCAAAGCATTGCTGAATGGAAACGCGCTAAGATCTACACCAAAGCTTACTTAGACGCTATGCCTGCCGATGGCTATGAATTTAAGGCAACGCCTGAGGTGCGCAGCTTCGCAGCGCAAATGCTTCACCTGGCTGATGCTACCTATTACTTCATCTCGTCTGCCAGCGACAAGCCAAGCCCATTGGGTAAAACCTCTGTCGAGAAATCTGTAACACCTACCAAGGAAGCTGTAACCAAAGCCGTTATGGATAGCTATGATTTTGCTATCAACACCATTCAAGGTATGACCGATGCCGAAATGCAGCAACCCGCCTCGGCCGAAGGTATGAAAGCCACCAGAGGTTTATTATTGGCAAAGGCCTTTGAGCACCAAACCCACCACCGTGGACAAACAACCATTTATCTGCGTTTAAAAGGCGTGAAACCGCCGCAAGAAATGTTATTCTAATTTATATGAGAGAGGCGCAAGGTATTGCGCCTCTCTTTTTTGTAATAAACATTCACATAATTAATTTGCTTTTACTAATATTTTTAGCAAATTTGTTGTGTGAATCAAAACTCTGTTGAAGTAAAAACCGAATCAAGAGTGCTGTTTATTGATATGAACAGCTATTTTGCCCGGTGCGAGCAGCAAGCAAACTACTGGCTGCGTAACAGACCTGTGGGCGTTTGTGTTTATACCGGTAAATATGGCTGCGTTATTTCTTTATCAACAGAGGCTAAGGAACGGGGGTTAAAAGCCGGCATGCGTTTAAATGATGCCATGGCCATTTGCCCAGACCTGGTACCGGTAGAGAGCAACCCTGTCCGTTATCGCGAATATCACACCAGGATCATAAACCTATTGCTTGAATATTCAAAAGATGTAGTGGCTAAAAGTATTGATGAAGCTATTATCAACCTTACCAATTATCCGCATCTTGATCCTTTAACTATAGCTAAACAAATAAAACGTGCCATTTTAGAAAAGGTTGGCGATTGGCTGACCTGCTCGATAGGTATTGCGCCCAATGCGTTCTTAGCTAAACTCGGCTCGGTTCGTGGTAAAAAGTTGGATGGTTTGCTAATGATCACCCATCAAAATATTGATGAGGTATTACGGCCGCTTAGATTAGGCGATATGCCCGGCATTGGCGCCAACATGAGCTACAGGCTTGAACGTGCAGGAATAAAAACCCCGTTAGAGATGCGCTATGCAGGCCCTGACAAATTAAAATCAATCTTTAAAGGGATTGAGGGCATCTATTGGCACTATCGCCTTAATTTTATCGAGACCAATATAGTAGCGCATGATTACCGGGGCATGCAGGCCATGCGACAGATCTCAAAGGAAAAAAGACAACATATTACTTATATCGATCAGTTATTCATGACACTTTGCCTCACGCTTGAAAAGCGTATGGTAAATCATAAGTTTTATTGCAAGTCGGTAGGGTTTACTGCCCGGTATGATGATGGTACCCGGTGGGATGATGCCTTTGTCATTACTACCCCTGTTCAGGATGCGATAAGCCTGATGCAAATGATTCGTATACGTGTTGATAAGTTTGAAAAGCTTACTGGGTGTGTCCCCATTTTTAATACTGAAATTACCCAAATGCGTGTAGCGGTTACCAATTTTGTAAATAATGGCAACATGCTTTATAGCCTGTTCGAAGACATGGACCGCAAAGAAACTGCGTTAAAAACGATGCATGAAATTAAAGACAAGTTTGGGTCTGATAAATTGATCCGCGCTATCGAGATGACCGATGGCAAAGTTATTAAAGACGTGATTGGTTTTGGCTCGGTAAAGGATTTGACTGAGTTAGATTATAAGCGATGATAAAGCATAAGTGATCCACCTAAAAAAGTGGATCACACCTAAGCACGTTTAGGTATTAGCTTATTATTGGTTCAATAGCTTCTTTTTCTGCGCGTCATATTCCGATTTTGTTATGGCTCCTGAGTCAAGTAACCCCTTTAACTTCTTGATCTCATCAGCAACGGAGTTAACCTGTGCCGGTGCGGTGTCGGCGGTTTTGCAGGGTTTTACTTCGCAGGCTTCAATAGCGTCGTCAATAAATACGGTGTAGCGCATAGGCCCGCCCGGATTAACGCTGAACATGTATTTATCAATGCCGTTAACAGTCATCTTGCGCATGCTTTTAATAATAGCACCAACATTAGCAAACTCTTTAGGCAGGTTACGCACGCTTCGCGGATTAGGGATAATGCCATGATCCTCGATATATAAAAATGAGCCGTCGGGTTTGGTACCACGGCCCAGTCGCAGCGTATCGCCAACGTGATAAGTAACACCGTTTGATGCTTTGTATTCCTTTACCTGCGCGTTGCTAAAAAGCGGCGCAAACAGCACGGCAACAAATAATAATTTATTCATGGGTTTATAATGATTAAAACAAGGTAGGTAAATCCGCAGAAACATACCAATTTATCGCCTAAAAAAACTATTTTTGCGGCTGAATGAAGCACATACGTAATTTTTGTATAATAGCACATATTGACCACGGTAAAAGTACGCTTGCCGACAGGTTATTAGAATATACCAATACCATTACCCAACGCGAAAGCCAGGCCCAATTGCTTGACGATATGGACCTTGAGCGCGAGCGCGGTATCACCATAAAGAGCCATGCCATACAAATGGATTATGAGCTTGACGGGCAGAAATACGTACTTAACCTGATAGATACACCGGGACACGTAGATTTTTCGTATGAGGTTTCACGGTCTATTGCCGCTTGCGAGGGTGCCTTACTTATTGTTGATGCTGCACAGGGTATCCAGGCGCAAACTATATCAAACTTGTACCTGGCTTTAGAGAACGACCTGGAGATCATCCCGATATTAAACAAGATGGATCTTCCTGGTGCTATGCCCGAGGAAGTTAAAGACCAAATAGTTGAACTGATAGGTTGCAAACGCGAAGAGATATTGGCCGCCTCAGGTAAAACCGGGATGGGCGTACATGATATCTTACGTGCCATTGTCGAGCGTGTCCCCGCTCCTGTCGGCGATCCTGATGCCCCTTTACAGGCTTTAATATTTGATTCGGTTTATAATTCATTTCGTGGTATCGTTGCTTATTTTAAAGTAGTTAACGGCGAGATCCGTAAAGGTGATAAGGTTAAATTCTTCGCTACCGAAAAGCAGTATATAGCTGAAGAGGTTGGTACACTTAAATTAAAACAACTACCCAAAGACGTCATTAAAACCGGCGATGTGGGTTATATCATCTCCGGCATTAAAGAGTCGCGCGAGGTAAAAGTCGGCGATACCATAACCACCATTAACCGTCCTTGCGCAACTGGTATACAAGGTTTTGAAGAAGTAAAGCCGATGGTATTTGCAGGGATCTACCCGGTTGATACCGACGATTTTGAAGAACTGCGCGAATCGATGGCTAAACTGCAATTGAATGACGCGTCGCTGGTTTTCGAACCGGAATCGTCGGCCGCGTTGGGCTTTGGTTTCCGTTGTGGTTTCCTGGGCATGTTACACATGGAAATTATCCAGGAGCGTTTAGAGCGTGAGTTTAACATGACGGTTATTACTACCGTGCCCAACGTATCTTACCTGGCTTACTCCACTAAAGGCGACGAGATAATAGTAAACAACCCGTCTGATCTGCCTGATCCAAGCAAAATTGACCGTGTTGAAGAGCCGTATATTAAAGCTACCATTATTACCAAGTCTGATTTTGTTGGCCCGGTAATGTCCCTTTGTATCCAGAAACGCGGGTTCATTAAAAATCAATCTTATTTAACATCCGACCGCGTAGAGCTGGTTTTCGAGATGCCAATGGGCGAGATCGTATTTGATTTTTACGATAAGTTAAAAACCATATCAAAAGGCTACGCGTCTTTTGATTATCACCAGATAGGTTACCGCCCAAGTGATTTGGTGCGTTTGGATATTAAACTAAACGCTGAGCCTGTTGATGCGCTATCGTCGTTGATCTTCAGGGGCAACTCTTATGATTTTGGTAAAAAGATCTGCGAAAAGCTGAAAGAACTTTTACCACGTCAACAGTTTGAGATCATTATACAGGCATCTATAGGTGCCAAGATCATTGCCCGCGAAACCGTAAAAGCCATGCGTAAAGACGTTACCGCCAAATGTTATGGTGGTGATATCTCGCGTAAGCGTAAACTGTTAGAGAAACAAAAAGCCGGTAAAAAACGCATGCGCCAGGTAGGTAACGTAGAGATACCGCAGAGCGCGTTTATGGCGGTATTGAAATTAGACTAAGCCCCCCGGCCCCCTAAAGGGGGAGAAATACGGCGGCTTCATTATATTATATTTTTTATTTAACCATTATTATTCCCCCTTTAGGGGGTTAGGGGGCATGAAATTACTCGACGGAAAATACGTATCAGAAAAACTTAAGGTTGAAATTGCTACAGAAGCAGCTAAAATTTTGGCAGAAACCGGGCGTAAGCCGCATTTGGTGGCTGTATTGGTTGGCCATGATGGCGGCAGCGAAACTTATGTTGCCAGTAAGATCAAGAACTGCGAGAACGTGGGTTTTCAATCAAGCCTGGTACGTTATGAGGACACCGTTACCGAAGCGGAACTATTAAAAAAGGTTGAAGAATTAAATGCAGATGCGGATATCGATGGCATAATTGTTCAGCTCCCCCTTCCCAAACATATCGACCCTGAAAAAGTAACAGAGCGGATTGATTACCGTAAGGATGTTGACGGCTTTCACCCGGTAAACCTGGGCCGTATGCAACGTAATTTACCATCATTTATACCGGCCACGCCTTATGGTATTACCTTAATGCTTAAAGAATACGGTATCGAAACAGCAGGCAAGCATTGCGTGGTTGTTGGCCGCAGCAATATTGTTGGCTCGCCTATGAGCATCCTCATGGCACGTAATGCCACTCCGGGTAACTGTACCGTAACCATTTGCCATAGCCGCACTCCCGACATCAAAAAATTCACACTCGACGCTGACATCCTTATTGTAGCCATCGGCAAAAAGAATTTTATCACTGCCGATATGGTAAAAGATGGCGTTGTAGTTATTGATGTAGGCATGAACCGCGAAATATCAACCATAACCAAATCAGGCTTTAAGCTTTATGGCGATGTTGATTTTGAAAACGTTGCTCCTAAATCGTCATGGATAACCCCGGTACCGGGTGGTGTAGGCCTGATGACCATTATCGGGTTGTTAAAGAATACTTTGGCGTCGGCTAAAAAAGAAATTTACGGCCCCCTCTAAATCTCCCCCGGAAGGGGAGACTTTAAATAAAATATTTTTTAAAAAGCCCTCCCTACCGGGGAGGGTTGGGTGGGGTTACTTAAACGCTTGCTTTATCTTTTCCAAAAAAGAGGCAATTCCTATATAAATTCCGTCGTCGCGTATTTCAACCGGGTAAGTATCCACAAAATCATTCTGACCAGGATCGCCTTTACCGGTCTGTATATCGTAAGCGTAGCGGTGAAAGGGGCATATCAATTTACCGTCCTTACACCAGCCGCCGCTTAGTTCGGCACCGGCATGGGGGCAGGTTGATGAAAGCGCATAAATAGATCCCTCATAACCTACCAGGCAAATGCCTTTACCGTTTACTTTAACTTTTTTAATAAATGGTTCTTTAGTGTATTGAAGATCAGGAACCTTGTACCAGTTCATATCAATTAAAAATCGATCTTAAGATTCATGATCGATGGGTTTTTGATCATATCATCCATCGTAGTTACCAGGGTAACATGCCGCCTGTCTGCAGATACAATGGCTTTGGGGTTATTCACTTTTTTCACAGGCTTGGCAAAGTTCAGGATCACTTTGTAAGGCATATCAATCAGCATGGCCTTGGCCATAACCAGGGTATTTTGTGTTTTCTTTAAAAACGCGTTAAACTTTGCTTTATCAATAATGCGATAAAATTTATGCGGGGTAACCTCGTATTGGTAATAATCCTGCCCGGCAACTAACTGCTGCGCATCAAAGCCGCTGGTTTGCTTGTTTTTCTTGGTAACCGCATCCAATTGACTACCCATGGATATCTTTGAAAGATGCTGCAGATAATATTGCAGATCGGTAGCGTTTTTGGCCGTATGGGTGATACTCATCTTCATGATATTTTTCTGAAGATCCATTTTGATGGCTAAATTACTGTTATCGGCCATGGCAAGTTCATCTTTACTTAACTTACGTTCAAGGCTATCCGGCATCGCGGCTAAAAAACTCATAGTAGTATCTTTAACCAGGTTAAACTGGGCCGTTTGTTTTACCGAATCAGACATCAGGTTTTTAAATACCGACACTGCCCTACCCATGTCAAACCCATAAACTACATTGCACGATCCATCCAGTTTAAAATCATAATGCTCCTCAATATCCACGCACGACGTGAAGCTAAGCATTATAAAAAAGATGATCAGGACGTAAAGTTTTTTCATTATACCAAATGTAGTTAATTGAGACGAAAGGTGCAATTATGGTTTTGAGGTAAAAGGAGAAAGGTAAAAAGGTTGTATTCAAATTACATATAGTATTTTTTATTCTTTACAAATCTTTCATAGACATCCTGATAAGCTTCGGCTTCCTTATAAAATACTTTTTCATTGTATCTATTACCTCGTTCCTGATCAAACACACGCCATTCTTTATAAGTTTTATTATCCCCATAATAATTTTCGAAACATCGATTACCAATCCTTCTACAACAGGACCATCTAAAGAATAATAATTTGTATTAATACCTAACTCATTAAGTTTATTTATCAATTCTTGTTTGCTCATCGTGTTATAAAAATACTGTTTTTACTTAAAAACCTCAAAACAACTATCACCCAAATCTCACCTTTTACCTTACACCTTTTACCTTTAACCTCAAAAACGTACCTTTGCGCCCTATTATGGCACACCAGGTTCCGGAAGATGGCACATTGCTTCCTTTAATGGAAGAGTTTTATACGATACAGGGCGAGGGATATCACACCGGTAAGGCTGCGTATTTTATTCGCCTTGGCGGATGTGATGTGGGTTGCCATTGGTGCGATGTTAAAGAAAGCTGGGATGCCGAGTTGCACCCACTTACGCACGCCGATAAGATAGTTGAAAATGCCATACAATATCCCGGTAAGGCCGTTGTAGTAACCGGTGGCGAACCATTGATCTATAACCTGGATTACCTTACCGCGCAACTACAAGGTAAAGGCATTAAGACCTTTATAGAAACTTCAGGTGCTTATCCCCTTTCAGGTCATTGGGATTGGATCTGCCTATCGCCAAAGAAATTTAAAGGGCCTACACCCGAGATAGCTAAACACGCCAACGAATTAAAGGTGATCGTGTTTAACAAATCAGACTTTTTATTTGCTGAGCAACATGCCGAATTGGTACCTGTAGGTTGTAAATTGTATCTACAGCCCGAATGGTCAAAATCAAAAGAAATGACGCCACTTATTGTCGACTATGTAATGAATAACCCAAAATGGGAAATTTCATTACAAACGCATAAATATTTAAATATTCCCTAATAATTGTAACTTAGAGGATAATCTGTTTTTATCCGTGGGATGAAAAATATAATTCTTTTTTCTTTGTTGCTTTTTCTGTCTGTATTTGCGTACGCTCAACAGCAATACAGTACAACCAATGAGGATGCCATAAAATACTTCGCACAAGCCAATCAAAGTATTGACGAACATCAGTACGACCAGGCAATACAACTCCTACAAAAGGCCATTAAAGAGGACAACAAGTTTATTGAGGCCCATGCTCAGTTAGCCGACATGATGCACCTTAAACGCAACAACAAAGGCGCGATAGAGGAATTGAAGAAAGTAATTGCAATTAGCCCGGATTTTAGCCGTGCTGTGTACCTTAAAGTCGGTGATATGGAGATATCAGAAGCCCTTTACCAGGACGCGCTCGCACATTTGCAAAAATATTTAGGTTATACAGGCATTACAGAACAAAACAAGCTACATGCCCAAAAACTCATCAAAGATTGCATATTTAGTATTGAGGCGTTACAACATCCGGTAGCTTTTAAACCCATTAATATGGGTGCCAATATTAATACAGCGGCTGATGAGTATTCGCCGGTAGCAACGGCTGATGATAAAACGATCATCTACACACGTCAGATAAATTATAACGAAGATTTTTATCAAAGCAGTAACTTAAATAACGAATGGCAAAAATCCACTTATTTAAGTGACAAGATCAACACCCCTAATTATAATGAAGGGTCTGAATCCGTATCGCAGGATGGTAAGTTTCTTTTCTTTACGGGATGTAACCGCCCGGATGGCCGCGGCCGTTGTGATATTTATGTAGCCCAGAAAAAAGGCGATAATTGGGGTAAGCCATTTGATTTGAGCCCGCCGGTTAATACCGGTGGCTGGGAGTCGCAGCCATCCATCAGTGCGGATGGACGGACGCTTTATTTTGTAAGTAACCGTGCCGGCGGGTATGGCGGGTATGACATCTGGAAATCAACCCTAACCGAAAAAGGCTGGGGCGAACCTGAAAACCTGGGCCCGAATATCAACACCTCTTATAACGAACAGTCACCATTTATCCATCCTGATGACAGCACTTTATATTTTTGTTCGAACGGTTGGCCGGGCATGGGCAACCAGGACCTTTTTGTAAGCCGTTTAGGTAAAAATGGAAAATGGCAGGTGCCGAAAAACCTGGGATATCCTATCAACACCAATGGCGACGAAAGCGGGCTAAGCCTCACAGCAAATGGCAACTATGCCTTTTTCTCGTCAAATAAACTGGAGGGTTACGGTGGCTATGATATTTATACGTTTGAAATGCCTGTAGACTTACGCCCCCATTTGGTGACCTATGTAAAAGGTTTTGTAAGTGATGCACAAACTAAGCAACCTTTAGAAGCAGCAGTAGAGATCATCGCACTTGAAAGCAATAAGCCTGTTTATCGTGATTATAGTTCGGCAGAAAAAGGCGACTTTTTGGCAACAATTACCACCGGAAAAAACTATGGCTTGAATATTTCTAAACCCGGCTACTTGTTTTATTCTGAAAACTTCTCGTTGGTTGGGCATACATCCGGCAATCCGTTTAATATTATAGCCATGCTTGAACCCATTGAGGTTGGCAATAAGGTAATATTAAAGAATATATTCTTTGATACCAATAAATACCAGTTAGAACCCGAATCAAGATCAGAATTACAAAAGATGATTGAATTTTTGGTTTTGAACCCAACCGTTCATATCGAAATATCGGGTCATACAGATAACGTGGGGAACGATGAATTGAACCAAAAACTATCAGAAAACCGTGCAAAATCTGTTTACGATTTCCTGATCAGCGGCAAGGTTGATCCAAGCCGGATGGTTTTTAAAGGTTACGGTAAAACGCAACCCATAGCGTCAAATGATAATGATGACAATCGCGCTAAAAACCGCAGGACTGAGTTTAAGATAACGGTTAAGTAATGAGTAATAAAAAAGGGAGAATGTAAATCCTCCCTTTTTCGTCAGTTTCCTAATTCAGACATGAACTTTATCCGCATCAGCTGTACTTCTTCGCGGGTATAATCGTCGCTGCCAAGTTCGGCAAGCGCATCATCTATCGAGTCGATCTCGGCAGTACGGAAATAATCAAATACTTCTTCCTGTTTATCCTCATCTATAACTTCATCAATATAATAATTAAGGTTAAGCTTGGTGCCCGAGTTAACTATCGTTTCTACTTCTTTTAAAACCTCTTCATAGGTTAACCCTTTTGAGGCTGCTATGTCGTCCAGGTTTAAATGCCTGTCGATATTCTGGATAATGAATACTTTCAACGCCGACTTGTTTGCAGCGCTCTTGATCACCATATCAATAGGGCGGTCAATATCATTATCCTCTACGTATTTTTTTATCAGGTCGATAAACGGAGCGCCAAATTTCATGGCTTTTCCTGCCCCTACTCCTGAGATCTGTTTTAACTCGTCCTGAGTGATTGGATAATGCGTACACATTTCCTCTAACGATGGATCCTGGAACAACACGAACGGAGGCAAACCCTTTTGCTTGGCTATCTTTTTACGCAGGTCTTTTAGCATCTGCAACAGCTCGGTATCCAATGCCCCGCCGCCCTGTTTTGGCCCATCTTCTGAATCATCGTCATCTGCAGGCTCTATAACCCTGTTTAATATAAAGCGGATACTGTGCGGATTATCTAAAAACGAATGCCCCAATTTGGTCAATCGCAATAAACCATACTGGTCAATATCTTTTGACAGGTAATTGTTTAGCAAAGCCTGGCGCAGTAACGAGTTCCATAATATCTCACCGTCATTTTTGCCTGAGCCAAAAAGTTCCAGTAAATTATGTTCGTAATTGTGGATCTGTTGGGTATCTACGCCCATCAAAATATTAATGATATGGTGATCGTCAAACTTCTCACCTATTTGTTTGATCAGGTTAAGCGCTTTGTGCAATTGCTCCTCGGCATCAAAATGCGTTTTTGATGCACAGCAATTATCGCACATGTTGTTACAGCCTGCCTCGTTAAAGTTCTCGCCAAAATAATGCAGTAACTGCTTACGGCGACATACTGATGATTCCGCATAATCAATCACTTCCTTCAAGATCTGGGTGCCAATTTCACGTTCAGCGACCGGTTTATCCTTCATGAATTTTTGCAGCTTGTCAATATCCTTTTGCGAATAAAAAGCCACGCACACACCCTCGCCACCATCACGACCGGCACGGCCAGTTTCCTGGTAGTAGCCTTCCATGCTTTTAGGCACATCATGGTGAATAACATAACGCACATCGGGTTTATCTATACCCATACCAAAGGCTATGGTTGCAACAATAACATCCACATCCTCCATCAGGAATTTATCCTGCGTATCAGCCCTCACTTTTGGATCAAGCCCGGCATGGTAAGGCAATGCCTTAACACCGTTTAATGCCAGCGCTTCTGCTACTTCTTCAACCTTTTTACGGCTTAAGCAATATATAATGCCTGATTTTCCCTGGTTTTGCTTAACATATTTTACAATCTCTTTTATTACATTACGTTTGGCGCGTACTTCGTAAAACAGATTAGACCTGTTAAATGATGATTTATAAATAGTTGCATTATTCATCTGCAGGTTCTTTTGTATATCCTGCTGTACTTTAGGGGTAGCGGTAGCGGTTAACGCGATAATAGGTATATCATCGCCTATATTGCTTATTACCTGGCGGATCTTGCGATATTCGGGCCTGAAATCATGGCCCCATTCAGATATACAGTGTGCTTCATCAACAGCTACAAACGATACTTGATTTAAGCGTAAAAAATCTACATTTTCCTGTTTGGTTAATGACTCGGGTGCAACATAAAGTAATTTAGTTTTCCCGGCCAATACATCTTCCTTAACTCTTATAATATCTGCCTTTGTTAACGATGAATTTAAAAAATGCGCAATACTGTCTGATCCTCCAAAAGCCCTTAACTGGTCTACCTGGTTCTTCATCAAAGCAATAAGGGGAGAAATTACAATAGCGGTGCCTTCGCTCATTAACGCGGGCAATTGGTAACACATGGATTTACCACCACCTGTAGGCATAATAACAAACGTATCATTACCGGCCAAAATGTTGGTTATAATCGCTTCCTGCTCTCCTTTGAAGTTATCGAATCCGAAAAAATTCTGGAGATTATCAAAAAGTGACTTCTTTGTTTCTATCATTGATATGGGTATTAGTAATTGTTTTAAAATTTTAAAGTAACAAATTTTTATTAATAAAAGATAGATTTACTTTAAAATTTTATACAAAAATGATTATTTGAAAAAAACAATTTGTTTATTTATTCTTTTATATCCTGTAGTTATTTTGCCTGTTAATTATTTAGTGTTGTTTAATT
>JAQBOP010000199.1 GCA_028287975.1 Mucilaginibacter sp.
CAGTTCATAAGTAATCATAGGGCATCTTATTAATGTAGTAGCATTATCCGCATAGGCATTATTTATAGGCTGAAAAAAGCGCTGCCGGTTTTCCTCGGCAGGCGCTTCATTCAATCAACTAAACTTAAACAAAAGTCCAGGTTAAAAGCTAACACTTCATCAAGGAGCAATACTTTTGTTTTTAACTATTAACCGTCTTTTCTTACTGACTGAAAAAACGTATAAGGAACGGAGGGATCAAAGACATTTATTAATCATTAAATCGCCTTTTGATATTTTTAATTCAACTGTTCAATAATAAATCCGAAAGCAACTGCTATCATGTTTTATCTTTATTTCTTTTTCTAAACCGGAATACGCTATCAAGTTCATCCCTGCCCTTTATTTTATTATAAATCATGTGAATGATCATGTATAAAGTCACTAACATGAAAAGGCCAAAGCCTGCGAACTCCGCTGTTTCCGACCAGTTTGCCATATCGATTTATAATTTTAGCTGTCTGATTTCCTGTGATGATACGTTTCCGCCAGCTTCAGCGCATTATAAGCATTCACTATCCCGCCGCT
The DNA here is from genome assembly GCA_028287975.1 of Mucilaginibacter sp. Classification (GTDB taxonomy): domain Bacteria; phylum Bacteroidota; class Bacteroidia; order Sphingobacteriales; family Sphingobacteriaceae; genus Mucilaginibacter. Next base: position 568 of record JAQBOP010000199.1, read on the forward strand.
ATTGCAAACTGCTGTAAAAGGAACGCGTATAAGTTTGCCTTTTTGCCGGATCATAACGAAGTGACTTACCTTAACAACGGATTGCAGGATGATGTCTTTGACTTCATTGGCTTTTAAGGCAGGGTAATATTCCCGGATCAAAGCGGCCAGGCCGCTTACCGTTGGTGCTGCCATGCTCGTGCCATCATAACGGGCGTACCCCCCGCCGGGTATCGTGGAATAGATCTGTTCGCCGGGAGCAAATACATCGACGGTCTTAGCTCCGTAATTGGAGAAAGGAGCAACTAAAGCACTGTCATCTTTCCAGCCCGAAGCGCCGACCGTTATCCAGTTATCTGCTTTGCCGCTGCCATCCGCATAAACCGGGTTGGGGTAATTTGCAATGCTATCTATATCCTTGCCATCATTACCTGCTGCCTGCACGAATAAAACATCTTTTGAAATGGCATATTTTACCGCTGAATCAACGGCGGGCTTATCCCAATTGTAGGCTTTGCCAAAACTCATGTTGATGATCTTTGCGCCGTTATCTGCTGCATAGCGGATACCGTTAGCAATATCCTTATCACGCTCGTCACCATTTGGCACGGCCCGAACGATCATGAGTTTTACATCATCAGCGATACCCTTGATACCGATATTATTGGTTCTATCTGCCGCAACAATGCCCGCTACATGCGTGCCATGATGCGCATCCGGCCCGGTCACGTCGTTATTGCCATAATGATGCTCCTGGGCATTAGTATAATTATCTCCTACGATGGAACGCGGGTCAAAGGCTAAATTAAGGTTGTAATCCCTTTGCTCTTTAAAATGTTCCAAAGCATCATCAACCTGGTTTTTACGAAAATCAGCGTAAGTACTGCCGGACAGTACATTTAACAGGACATTCCTGACATAGGCTTGTTCCTTAGTTTCAGGTTTATAGTTTTGGAAATCTACTGCTACCGTCTCGGTTTTACCCATTTTATTGACTACTGTATCCAGGATACTCCGGAAATGCAGAATATCCATAATCGTACTTTGCGCATCCTGTAATTTCTGGTCATACAGGTTCTGCAACTGTGTGTCCTTTTTTCCATCACCTCTACGGATCAGGCGGGTTAGTTCCAGGTTATCATAGTTGACATTGCCTTTTGCCGAACCAATAAAATTCCAGCCGTGTATATCATCTATAAAACCGTTGTGGTCATCGTCTTTGCCATTGCCTCGTTTTTCTTTTGGATTGACCCAAAGGACGCTTTTCAGATCAACATGGCTGGTATCCGTGCCGCTGTCCAGTATCGCGACTACAACAGGTTTTGCCTTTTTACCCTTTAATAATTCACTATATGCCTTATCCGCGCTGATACCAAATACACCGTCTTTTTGCAGGTCAAGGTGCTGCCAGTCCTGCGATTGGGCCTGAACCTGGTTAACGCAAAACAAGGTCACGCAAACGATCAGTACTGTATATGTTTTAATATTCTTAAAATTCATTTTCAAAATCATAAATAAGCGGAACCGGCCAAAACCGGCCCCGCTGTTCATCAAACTAAATGGAAAGTAATCGCTTTTTACAAGCTTCTTTGGCACATAGGCGAGGCTATGGCTCGTGTCTTTTTACCAAAGGCTGGCGGGCATTGATGAGTGCCGCCACTTCGCGGTAATTTTCAATCGTTGCAGATAAGTTCATAATCATACTTTGATATTCATCAAAAAACTGGTTCAATTGTGCTTTAAAATTATCCGCTTGATCTTTGTTCAACGGTAAATGTTGCAGGCGTAGCAGCAACCGGTTATGTTCTGAATTATTTAATGCCCGGATCGCCATATCCATTATTAATTATTCCGGCAGGCAAATGCCCGTCCGGGGTGTTAAACTCAATACCTAATAATTTTGCTACCAATGGTGCTATGTCAGTTACACATAGCTCTTTGATATGCCCGCCCTTATTGATACGCGCTCCATAAGCAATAAACCCGGTAAACATTTCAGGTCTGTTCGGATCGTACCCGTGATGCCCGCCTTGTGTGGGTACAAACACACCGTCGAGCGGATTTTGCTGGATGAACGTACCGGGGCCGTTATTGGCTGTTTTGGCTTTGGTTATTGATCCGCTAAACACAGTTCCGGGTACAGCAGATAAAGCCATTATAGCGGCAGAGTCCGCGCCCATTTTATCCAACTCCTTGCGGTCAATGATGCGGAACAGGCTGCGTTTGTCTTTTGGTAATTTATTTAATGAATCGGTTACTGATTTGATAATACTGGCTACATCTTCCTTTTTTGTATCCCCGTAACGGTACAAAAAGGCGCTGCCGCCAGCGGCAATAAAAGCGGCTGATACGTTTTTGATCAGCATATTTGGCCGGAAAATTTGATGAATAGTGCAAAACCCATGGTCGCCAACAATAATCACTGTAGTGCTATCTTTTAACCCGCTTCTTTCAACTGCTTCCAGTATATCACCTATGGCATGATCATTAGCGGCTAAAGCCAGTCTTACGGAATCAGCATCACGGCCATATCCATGTTCCATGCCATCTACACAGGCAAAATGCACCGCCATAAAAGCTGGCTTTTTTGCCTGGAAGATATAGGCAGCGGCCCTGCCGGATTGTTCGTCCAGGCTCAAATATTCCTCACTCATGGAATTACTATCCAACTTGCCGGTTGCATTTTTTTCGATCTCTGCAATCAGCCCAGGGGTAGCATAATCACGTGCAACCGTAATGCGGTCCTCGGGATGTGCATTACTCCATATCTCCGGTAAATCCCAGGTGATCTGCGTAGTCACGCTTACCGGCCATTCGACCGATGCCGTTGTCTTGCCCGCTTTTAATAAAGCCTGCCAAAGCGTGGGCACTTTGATGTCCTTTGCAAACCAGAACCAGTTCCCATTGCTGCCAATTGGCTGGTTATAGTTAATACCTGACCTTGCGGGATAAGCCCCGGTCACCATTGCCGTGTGCGACGGGTAGGTATAGCTTGGAAAGACGCTGACCATGTGATTTGCATAAGTACCATTCTTCATCAATTGCCTTAAATTTGGCGATGGCCAGCTATTATCGAGATACATATCAGGATGAAAGCCGTCGATGCTGATCAGGATCACATGCTTAACTGATTGACCAAAACAATTCAATAGGCAGAAAAAAGATGTGAGTAACAAAAACAATCTTTTCATAGGCTTATTGCTTATCATAAACAGCTTTTACAGTAAAACCATAGCTATTATCGACTTTGACCTGTTTGTTTAAGATCAATTCTTTTCCACCAGTTGAAAGTTTCCATATGTCAATAGTATGGTATTGTTCCGTATCCGGTTTACTTGAATAACTCGAGCTATATTCCACTTTTAATGTCCCTTCGACATCCGTCCACGTTGTGTTGTAATGCCTTGTCCGCTGGTCTGCTGTGATTATATCGACCGGTTTCCCAGACATCGATAAGTGAATTGTGGCACTGGTATCCATACCGGAGCTAGTGATACCATAAATTGTCATATTAATTATATCTTTATCGTTAGTGATTGTTGCTTTTTTTGGCACGACATACAAAGGGCTATCGCCAAAGTCACTCTTGGCCAGATTTAAAACCCAAGTGCCCGCTATGTCAAATTTTTCGGAATTAACCTTAAACGAAGTAGCCACACAGCAATAGATGGCCAACGACAAGGACAGTATAGCAGATTTTAAGTGACGTTTGATTGTTGTTCTCATGTTTTTGTTAATTATAATTGATCATTACTAACAGGTTTTGAAATCTGCTGCCAGCTTATATTTTCTTCAAAGTGAATGCCTTCTGCTATCCCGCTCAAAGGAAATAACAGTATCAAGATTATTTTTCTCATGGATTTTGGGTAAGGTTTCCCCAATTCTGGAAAGCCTTATTACAAGATCAAAAGTTATTTACACTAAACACATTTATAGTATTATTTGCCTGCGACCCACTTATAACTAATGTCTGACAAAAGAATGGCCTGAAGTACCAGTTATATGTATAGAGTAATGTTCCGCTTGCTGCGTCCCGTACCTCAAAATTGTAAACCCCGCCAGTGTTGGCTTTTGCAGAATACATTTTAAAATTGCTGATCTGTTTAAAGTCAAGATTGGTAAATTCTATATTATTGCTTCCTTGGATATTTATGGTGATAGATTGACTATCGGGGGAAAGGTTAATGAACCGTACACCGGCTGAACTATCCTGCACAGCGGGGATATTATCTTTCAACAGCATAGTCTGGTAGGTTGGAGCCTGTCCAAACAGGTACAGCGAATAAATCCCACCATTAACGGTGGAAACATTCTGGTTATAGAAAGTATGAAGCGTATCTGTAATTACATTCACAGCTATTTCCGAGTTTCCCGGGCTAAGCGTCAATACTTGGTTGCTTTGATAGGCCAGTTGCGGAAAGGTTGAATACACGATATTCGTACCAAATGGATTTACATTCACAGAACTCTGGTCAGCGAGTGCGTTAACCACATTCAGTGCAGACGAGGCTACTTTAGGGAGTCCTTCTTTTTTACATGAGTAAAAAAGCGTCCAGGCTAATAAGACAAAAGTTATATATTTAAATTTTTTCATTGTGCTTTTTAATAAGAAATGATTAGAAATGATCAAAACGAATAACCAGGGTTTTCCGTGAGATTTGGGTCATAATGTAATTCACTGTAGGGTATGGGATATAATTGTTGATAGGATTGCCAGGTACTACCAAAATTTTTCAATGGCGTGGCCTTGCTCATTACATCATCAATCTGCCCGGTCCTTTTCAAATCCAACCAGCGGTGTCCCCATTCATCAAATAATTCGATTCGCCTTTCCTGCATTACGGCGGCTAACACCTGTGTCTTGTCTAATGTTGCAGGCAAATTTGGCAGACCAGCCCTGTTACGTATGATGTTAAGATCGCTGATCGCACCGCTTAACCCACTTCCTGCATTGTTTGCTTCTGCCTCTGCCCTTATCAAGTATTGTTCTGCCAATCTTAATACGGTAGGGTATTCAGTAGGTGGGGTGTTAACTACGGCTGATGTAACCCCTATTTTAAACTTATATGGATAGTAATAGGTTGTAGAAGAAACTGTAGTAGAGCCAATCCATGCAACTTTACGCTGGTCGCCTGTTTCAAATGCACCCAATAGCTGATTGCTAATATTATAGCCCGGTAAACCACCAAAATCCGGAATTGTATACACTCCTTCAGTTGTTCCGTTATAAGGAGCTTGAGTTGTATTTGGCAACCATTGCAGGATCGCTTCGTTGTTTCCCAATTTGACGCTTAGGAAAACCTTATTCAGATCAGGGTTTAAACTAAATAATGATGTATTACCAATAACCAACGAAGATTGTTTCTCCGCGTTCAGGTAGTCCCCTTTATATAAATACACCCTTGCCAATAGAGCTGCAGCCGCCCACTTATTCGCCCTGATTCTGTCGCCATTTCCAGTTGAGTAATCATCAGATAATAAGTTTTCTGCATCTTGTAAATCTGCAATTATATTAGTATAAACAATGTCCTTGCTTGTTCTTTTAAGGACTGCGTTGATTTTATAGTTAGTGCTTGTTGGATAGGGAATATCGCCGAAAAAATTTACGAGGTAAAAGAAATTCAATGCCCTTATAAACTTTGCTTCGCCGGTAAATGCTGCCTTATCTGATTGTGACAAACCACCTGATGCTGCTACACCTTCGATCAGTGCATTTGACTGGTAAATAAAATTATAAGCAGGCGTCCAAAAATAATTAAGTACTGTCCCGTCGTCATTTGTAATCGTATTTGGGAAAATATTAGACACCACATTCTGATTCCCATTTACATCGTAAGGGATCAATTCGTCGGCACCGGAGCCACAATAAAATGATATAGCGCCAGTCAAGTAATTTGAATTAGGTGAACTCATTGAATAATAAATTCCGGACATCGCAGCCTCAGTATTTTTATGATTCGAAAATGTCTCAGTCGCAGTTATTGTATTAGTCGGGCTATCTATTTCGACTAATTTTTTACAAGACCCCAAGAAACAAATACAGAATAAAACGCCAGAAAGACTAAATATTAGCTTTAAAGAGTTAAGTATCAGTTTAGGGTTATAAGATCCTTTGTAAATTAAAACTGGTCTTATTTTATTTATTGCTGATTCCATAATTGTGATTTTAATTTAATAGGTAAATTGAATTCCACCAGTAATTATTTTTGCCGGGGGCAACGTTGTCCCAAAACCCGCCACATCCGGATCGACCCCGTTGTATTTGGTAAACGTCAGGAAATTTTGGGCGGTAATATTAATTTTACACCTTTGCATACCGATCTTTTTAACCCATTTAGCAGGAAGATCATAAGACAATACTGCGTTTCTCAACTTTATATATGATCCGTCAGAAAAGGCGCCGTCGGATTGTCGAAAATTCTGATAACTGCGATCAGATCCGGTAGTAGTGAATTTTGGATATTGAGTGATGTCGCCAGGATATTGCCATCGGTTCAATACTTGTGTAGACTGATTCGTATTTACCTCTCCGGCATAGGTATTTGCTAATGATCCAGGCAATGTTTGGGTTTTAAAGTTAAAATAAAGGTCTAGTTCCCAACCTTTGTAAATAAAATCCGAACTGAATCCCCCAGCCAATTTCTGGGACAAATCAACGGGGTATAAGTCAGATAACGTTCGATTGACATCAAGGACTGAGACAAGTTGTCCATCCTTATTTTTATCCTGGAAAGTGTAAAGGCCGGTTTGGGGGTTTATCCCTGTATAATGTAATAAATATGATGTAGTAAGCGACTGGCCGATTGTTAAGAACGATCCATAGGGAGATTGCTTTAGGTTGGGGAAGGCCACTAATTTATTCCAGCCCCGGCCCACATCAAAATTGATCGTCCAATCAAAATCCTTTCTATCGATAACTTTGAAATTCAAGGTACCCTCAATGCCAGAGTTTTGAACAGTTGCCGGAAAATTCTCGGTTACTGAGCTAAATCCAGTTATTGTCGATAAATTAGCACCAACCAATTGATCGCTAATTCTGTTCTTGTATACTGATATATTTATTGTCAAACGGTCTTTTAGAAAACCCAAATCAATCGCGGCTTCCAGCTTTTTATTTGTCTGCCAGTGTAAGTCGGGGTTAGCTAATTGGGTTGGGACATAAGAAGGGCCACTTTGATAAGGGATAGTACCATTTGAAGTAATGCGGGTTAAATATTGATAGTCTGATATTTGATCACTTCCGGTTAGGCCGTAGCTGCCCCTTAATTTTCCAAAACTGAGAAAATCTAAATGATTTTTCACCCAATTTTCCTCTGAGAAAATCCAGGCAGCGCCAACAGAGGCAAAATTTCCGAATTGTTTGCCGGGCCCGAAACGAGAAGAGCCATCCCTTGTCGCGGTAAGATTAACGATATATTTATTATCAAAATTGTAATTTAGGCGGC
>JAQBOP010000250.1 GCA_028287975.1 Mucilaginibacter sp.
GAGTTATCTTAATTTGATGATTAAGCTATAGCTGTTTGTTTAGCATCTTTTACTATGCCATCGGTTGTATTATACTTGTTAAGCGTTATCGTGCTTCCTTTATCGGTAACAACAGTTACCGTAAAACTGTTAAAACTTCCAGCTGCAAAAGCTTTTAAAGGGGTTAATGATGTGCTTGTGGTAGTAGTTACTACTGCTGTAACGGGGTCTGCGGCGTTAAAGGTCCATGAAGCAGACTTGATCTTGCCTTTCATTTTTAAGCCGAATTGAAGTTGGTTCTGAACTTCTGTTTTTTCGGCAGTTAATTGTACGATATTGTCAGGTTCAAGTATAAAATTTGTGTATTTATTCGACGTATTACCGGTTTTTGAGGTTGTCTGTAAATCTACTTGATAAGTTCCGGCAGCCTGGTAAGTATGAGTAGGGGCGGTATCAGTCGATAAACTATCGTCGCCAAATCTCCATAGCAGCTTGATTTCATTTTTTGCCAGACTGGTAAACTTAAATGTAAACGCGTCGGCCGAGTCGGGTGTAATACTATAATCCGATAATGGGTTTATAGGATTAACTTCAACCGGTAATGGCTGGTCTTTTTTTGAACAGGATACTATCGCGGTCACGCAAAATAGCAATCCTAATGGTTTTAATAATCTTTTCATAGGTAGGTGTGATTTAATTTTCATAAGTGGTTGGCTTTAATGTATATTAATTGATTATATAGGTGGCAATGTTTATAAACCGCAGGGTACAATGGGCTTAAAAATTTTAAGCATAGCTATCCTGCAGGATTTGGTATCCCAATTTTTTTAACTAAAAATTTAAATAATTAAGGGGTGTGATGATGATTACACCTTATCAGTAACGGGGGGTTATTTCAAGTAGCACATTATCAGCACGCAATATTAACGAGAAATTTGCCGATTATATATATGATTTGGCTTTATAACAGAATAATTACATAATAATACCCTGTTTGGTGATAGATAATTAAAATTAGTGGCAGTAAGGGTCAGTTTTTTGGAGTTTACCACCTTGTTATCGAAACATCGGCTAATTAAAAATAAATTCGTATTTTTGCGCCTCTAAATTTATAGCCCTTAATAGTGTAAGCTGTAAATGCAGGTACTTAATACTTAAATACCCAATAAAGATGAATATTACACAGGAAAAGATCGATAACCTGAATGCAGTTGTAAAGATCAATATTGACCCGGCTGATTACCAGGGACGTGTTGATAAGGCCATAAAAGACCACGCTAAAAAAGCAAAAATGCCGGGCTTCCGTCCGGGAATGGTTCCGCCGGCACATATAAAAAAAATGTATGGTAAAAGTATTCTGGTTGACGAGGTGAACAACCTGTTATCAGATACCCTAAACAATTACATCACCGAACAAAAACTGGAAGTACTGGGCCAGCCATTACCAAAGGTTGATGAAACACAAGAATATAACTGGGATTTTGCTGACAAGTTTGAGTTTAACTATGAAATTGGTTTAGCGCCGGAGTTTGCTTTAGATTTTTCATCAAAAGATGAACTGACCCAGTATGTGATCAAGATCGACGAAGAAACTTTAGCCGAGCGTGTTAAAAATATCCGCAGAAGCTATGGCAAAATGACAAATCCTGACGTATCGGCAGAGGATGATGTTTTATATGCGCAATTAACGCAGCTTTCGCCTGATGGTTCTGTTTTTGATGATGGAATAAGCAATACAACATCAGTTAGATTAGAGCAGATCCAGGATGCGAAAATAAAAAAATCGCTTGTCGGCTTAAAAAAGGATGATGAAATTGTAGTGGATATTCAGAAAGCTTATAACAACGATACCCCAAAGGTAGCCGCGATATTAGGCATAGACGAAGCTGAAGCGGCTGATTTGAAATCAAACTTTAAATTAACTGTTAAGAACGTTAACCGCTTAGAAGAAAGCGACCTGAACCAGGAGTTCTTTGATAAATTATTTGGCGAAGGTGTAGTAACCGACGAAGCAGGCTTTAAAGCTAAAATAACCGAAGAGTTAGAAAGCATGATGGGCCAGGATGCTGAACGTAAATTGCAAAACGATATCTATAACTATAGCATAGATAAAGTGAAATTTGATTTACCGGATGATTTCCTGAAACGCTGGTTAAAGGTTACTAACGAGAAATTGACTGACGAAGAGCTGGAAGGTGGCTATAATGATTTTGCTCAAAACCTTAAATGGACATTGATTGAGAACAAGATCATTAAAGACAACAACATCGAGATCAAGTACGAAGAAGTTTTCGCGGCAGCAAAACAAAGCCTTGATCAGCAATTCAGAATGTACAGCCCGCAACCAATTGCTGAAGAGCAATTAGCGCAGTACGCCGTACAGTACCTTCAAAACAAAGAGAATGCTAATAAAGTATTTGACGAAGTAAAGGCCCTTAGAACATTAGATCATATTAAGAGCGTAATTACTTTAGACAAAAAGGACATATTTTACAACGACTTTAAAGAGTTGGCGAAATAAGTAGATCCTTAAATATATTTTAAAAAGCATCCTCAAAAGGGATGCTTTTTTTTTAGCCCCTCCCAACCCTCCCCGGTAGGGAGGGCTTTATAAAGTCTCCCCTGCCGGGGGAGACCTGCCTGCCGGACAGGCAGGTTTAGAGGGGCTGATTATTTTTACTTTTAACAAACTTTATCACTAAAAATATATTCAACTAAAAACTATATTTATCGCGGGCAACCGCCTATACAACCACAAATAAAATACACATACACATGAACAGTACACCAGATAAAAAAGAATTCAGAAAATATGCTGTAAAACATCATCGTATCAGCAGCACTTATGTAGATAAATTTATTGGCGGCGTAAATCGCAGCAATGCCCCAACCGGTATTGTTACAGGTCCGGGTATTACCGGCATGACGCCTTATATTATTGAAGAGCGCCAGTTAAATGTGGCCCAGATGGACGTATTCTCGCGCTTAATGATGGACCGGATCATCTTTTTGGGTGATGCCATATATGAAAACATCGCTAATATTATCCAGGCGCAGTTGTTGTTTCTGCAGTCTGCCGATGCTAAACGCGACATCCAGATCTATATCAACTCTCCGGGTGGCTCTGTTTATGCAGGTTTGGGTATTTATGATACCATGCAGTTTATATCAAATGATGTAGCAACCATCTGTACAGGTATGGCAGCATCAATGGGCGCGGTATTATTATGTGCCGGTGCCGAAGGTAAAAGAGCAGCTTTGCCACACTCAAGAGTAATGATCCACCAGCCATCAGGCGGTGCGCAGGGCCAGCAATCAGATATTGAGATCTCTTACCATGAGATCACCAAATTGAAAAAAGAATTATACCAGATCATTGCTGACCATAGCGGCGCGTCGTTCGAAAAAGTGAACAATGCATCAGACCGTGACTACTGGATGATTGCTGAAGAAGCTAAAGAATTTGGTATGATTGACGAAATATTAAAAGGCAGTAAAACAAAGAAGTAATTTGGTAGTTGAGTAGTCAGGAAGTTGGAAAGTCCGTAAGCCAGAGAGAATAACTTTCGGCCTTACGGGCTTGCCAAACTCCGGGACTTTTATATATCGTACCAATTGCGTAATTTTGTTAACAATAAATCACAATGAATAAAAATAGTAAAGAGATAAGGTGTTCATTTTGCGGCGCAGGCAAGCAAGATTCATTGATGCTTATAGCGGGGCTTGATGCACATATTTGTGATAAATGCGTTAACCATGCTAATGAGATACTTGCCGAAGAGTTAAAGGTGCGTAAGGTTAAAACTTCGCCAACTTCTCCTGCAATATTAAAGCCATACGAAATTAAAAGCCATCT
>JAQBOP010000260.1 GCA_028287975.1 Mucilaginibacter sp.
CGGATATCATAAAGCAATATTCGGCCGCCAGCGGAATCGATCTGGGCACCTACCAGCCTTTGGATGAATTGGATTATACTAATAATAAAATAAATTCATATGCTGTAAACCTGGTAGGCAATGCATCAGTAAGGTTATGGAAAGGCCTGCAATACCTGGGTACCTATGGTTATTCTGTATCGCCAACCGATATGCTGTATACACAGAACAACAATGCATATAGTTATCGCAAGCAACTATTGAACAATACAATGCCGGGCGACCCACCCACTTATTTAATACCGGTTGATGGTGAATTTTATCAGCCGTCAAATAACAACCAGCGCAGTTGGACAGTGCGTAACCAATTGGCCTATACCTATTCTGGCAGGGACGGAAATGACCTGTTATCGTTGCAGGCCGGGCAGGAAGCTAATGAAAGGAAAACAGACACCAGACAGGAAACAATATATGGTTATGATCCGCAATTGGAAAGTTACCCTTTGCTTGATTATTATACACTTAACCAGGGTGTTTTTGGTACCGTTGGCGGATATGGGGGCTATGTGCAACAGCCATTTCGTGAAACCGAGTCTGTAACACGGTATAACTCCTATTTTGCATTGGCCAGTTATACACTAAATCGTAAATATAGCATTGACGGAAGCTGGCGCAGAGACCATAGCAACCTGTTTGGCAGCGATGTGTCTGCGCAAAATAAACCATCATACAGCATGGGTGGCAAGTGGAACTTAAAGGGTGAGAATTTTATGTCGCCTGTAAAATGGCTTGACGCGTTGGCTTTAAGAGGTACTTACGGTATCACAGGTAATTCCCCTTATCTTGGTTCGGCTACTGTTTACGATGTATTAGGTGCAGAACAAATTCCAAATTATTATTACCCCGTAATTGGCGGGCCTGCCTACCAGCTTCAAAGCCCTCAAAACAGTAAACTAAGTTGGGAAGCTACCCATACAACCAACCTGGCTATTGATTTTGGTGTGCTTAACAACCGTTTAACGGGTTCAATTGAATATTATCACAAAAGCACAACCGATTTAATAGGTAGCGCGCCTGTGAATTATTTTACAGGATCGGGCAGTTCAACAACCAACATTGGCGACCTGGTAAACAACGGTATTAATATCAACCTGAATAGTACTAATATAACGACCAAAGATTTCAGCTGGCAAAGTGGTTTTGTTTTTGGCCACAATACTAATAAGCTGGTTAAATACCAAATACCGCAAAGTTATGAAAATGCTCCGTACTTTAAATTAGGCGGTTCTCCGACTGTAGGATATTCCTTAAATTCATTATTTGCCTACAGATATGCCGGTTTAAATAATGTTGGTGATCCGTTAGTATACTTAGCTAATGGCAAGACCACTGGCAACTCCAGCGTACCAACGGGTACCGACCTTAAATTTATGGGTACCACAACCCCTAAATTTAACGGTAGTATAAACAACTTTTTCAGGTACAAGCAGTTCGATCTTTCTGTAAATATCACCTACACCCTGGGCGGGGTAATGCGCCGCGATGTGAATACATTTTATAGCGGTATGGTTACTACTACTAATGACCTGGGCGGAAATATCAATGTTGATTTCCTAAACCGCTGGCAAAAACCGGGGGACGAAAAGATAACAAATATCCCACGTTACCAGGCGTTTGGAAACTATAGCGATTTTTATCCGAATGCGGATATTAACGTGATAAGTTCGTCATACCTGAAGTTGAATGAAGCAACATTAGCGTATAACCTTGACAACGCGACGGTACGCTGGCTAAATATACAAAGCGCAACATTAAGGCTACAGGTAAATAACATCTTGTTATGGAAAGCAAACAAGTATGGTATCGACCCTGAATTTGCGGGTACGCAATACGGTGCCAGGGGGATACCTGTTGGCCAGCATACCATCACATTAGGGGCCAATATTAATTTCTAATCATATAATTAAAAATAAAATGGAAAGATATAAATACATCGCAACGGCCATTTTTGCCCTGTGCTCACTTATACTTGTTTCTTGCAAGAAAAAGTTTTTAGAAATAATCCCTAAGCAGGAAATTGTAGCTGTTACTTATGATGACTATAATAAGCTCATGAATGGCTCGAATTTTTATATGCTCGGGAACGGGAACATTGGCATGTGGCAAGCAGCTGCCTTGATGGGTGACGAAGTGTCTGCCGAAGTTTACGCCTATAATCTTCCAAATTCAGCTTATCCGGTAGCGCGTTCATTATTTCAATGGGATGATGACGCATTTCCGTTGAATGATCCGCCTAATGATTACAGCAGCCCCAGCAAGCCGCAATTTATGTCGACTTTGTTGTCGAACCTGTACACGCTTAATAAGATCATCAATGAAGCTAAAAATTCAACAGGCGGTACCGATCAGCAAAAACTGGTATTGCAATCAGAGGCACAGGCCGAACGTGCATTTACCAATATTCAGTTAGTAAATTATTTTACTAAACCTTATAATGCGGCATCAGCTTCTGCCGATCCCGGTTTTCCGATAATCAAGACGGCCGATATCACAGTTAAAACGTTCAGCAGGGGTACTGTTCAGCAATCTTATGATTTTATCATTAGCGATCTTACCGAGGCTATTGCAAGTTTGCCGGTACAGTCTGTTTTTCAAACGCGTGTGTCAAGGCCTGCAGCCGAAGCTATGCTGGGCAAGGTTTATATGTCTATGGGTAAATACAGCGATGCACTTACCATGTTCAATAAGACATTTACCGATATGGCAGCTATGAAAACACCGCCAACATTATATAACTATAATACAACCCTGGCTCCAGGCGGTTCTTTTCTGCCGGTCGACCCAACGAATGGGCCAAACTCGCCGTTTACTAATTCAACTGATGTTACGGAATCATTGTGGTCTGTATTTACCTACGCAGGACCTTATGGTGGCAACCAGTTTCCGACTGATTTCCTGACCATCCCAACCAAGACCATTAACCTGTTCTCGGCCAACGACTGGCGGAGAATGTTCTATACCAACCTGCAATCAGATCGCAGCATACTTATTCCCGGCGGCAGATTACGGAGAAATAATCTTAAATATATCCGGATAGGCGTTGAGTTGCCTGACTTGTTGCTGCTTAAAGCCGAGGCCGAAGCCCGTACAGGTGCCCTGGCCGGCGCGATAACCGATGTTACGACATTGCGTATGAACAGGATCTCGCCTGCCGAAGCAGCCGTGCCGGCAAGCGCCCAGGGCGATGCGGCTTCTTTGGTTAAGTTTATCATTGATGAACGTATCCGTGAGTTTGCGGTAGAGGGCCACCATTGGTTCGATATGCGCCGCCTGTCGACTGACCCTATGTTTTCAGGTCAGCCTGCGGCGCAGCATATGTTATACCAGGATGCTACGAACGCCACAATTTTCACCTTAAAACCTGAAAGGCTCACTTTACGCCTGCCACCAGCTTATGTAAATCAAAACCCGGGCATGGTAAATAACCCATAAATATCCTAAATCAGCTTGCAAATAAACCTGCCGGGATGGCCCTGAAAAGCCATCCCGGATAGGAAAGCCACGTACTTTAAACTTAACAGATAGTGAAACAAAGCATTGTAAAAATTGAAAACCTGTCGCACCGGTATACCCGCGACTGGGCCATCCGCGACATTAATTTTGAGATCGATAAGGTTGGTATCTTGGGCCTTTTGGGCTCAAACGGAGCCGGCAAATCAACCACCATGAACATCCTTTGCGGGGTGTTAAATCAAACCGAGGGAAATGTATATATCGATGGTATAGACATTCGGCAGGAACCCGAAGAGGCTAAGAAATTATTGGGATTTTTGCCGCAAAATGCGCCATTGCATTTAGAGTTAACGGTAGAAGAATACCTGGTTTACTGCGCCGAGATTCGCAATGTTCCCAAAGACAAGATCAAACAGGCAGTTACCGAAGTAATGGAAAAATGTGGCGTAGCCCATTTTGCCAGCAGGTTGCTGCGTAACCTGTCAGGAGGATACCGCCAGCGCGTAGGGATCGCCCAGGCTATTATTCACAAACCCAAATTGGTTGTACTGGACGAGCCTACCAACGGCCTCGACCCTAACCAGATATTGGAGGTGCGCAAGCTGATCCGCGAAATAGCCGAAGAACATGCTGTGATATTCTCGACCCACATACTTTCTGAAGTGCAGGCCATCTGCAAGGAAATTAAAATGATCGAGAGCGGCCGTATGGTATTTGCCGATACGATGGACGCTTTCAATAATTACATTATGCCCGATACTATGCTGGTATTTATGGATAACCCACCGTCTACCGAAGAATTGAGCGCTATCCCGGGTATTACCGGGGTTGAGCCGCTTAATGACCGAAGCATAAGATTACGCTTTAAGGCATCAGCAGATATATCGAAAAAAATAATAACCATGAGCGTGCAACAAGGCTGGGAACTAAAAGAGATCATGCTGGAGAAAAGTTCGCTGGATGAAGTATTTGCACAATTATCCAACAAAACATCAAAATAGAAAAACAGATGAGAAAGATTTTAAAAATAGCCAGGTTAGAACTAAGCATCCTATTTTACTCGCCTGTGGCCTGGCTGGTACTTGCCATATTTATGGTTCAATGTGGTATCAGCTTTTTGGAGAATTTACAAAATACCCGCACAACATTATCGCTCGGTTACCAAACCATGCCAATTACCGGCACCCTTTTTGGCGGCTACAGCGGCTTGTTCACCGTAATGCAGGGTAATATTTACCTGTATCTGCCGATCTTAACAATGGGCCTCATGAGCCGCGAAACCAGTAGTGGATCTATAAAACTGTTGCTGTCATCGCCGGTGAAACTGAGACAGATTATCCTGGGTAAATATTTAGCTATAATAGGTTACGGTTTAGCGTTGATCTGCGTACTTATGATCTTTAGCGTTATAGGCGCATTTTTTATAAAGGATGTAGATCTTGGCATGATCTGTTCCGGCCTGCTTGCCCTTTATTTGCTGATATGCACCTATGCGGCTATAGGTTTGTTTATGTCGTGTCTTACTACCTACCAGGTAGTTGCTGCTATAAGCACCTTGGCGGTATTTGCCGTGATGCGGTATGTGGGTACTATTGGACAAAGTATTGATTTTGTAAGGGATCTTACCTACTTCTTGTCCATATCAGGCCGTACCGAAAAGATGATTGCCGGTATGATCACTACAAAAGACGTATTCTACTACCTGATCATAATTGCTTCGTTCCTGTCGCTTTGCGTGCTGCGGTTAAAAAGCGAACGTGAATTAAAGCCATGGACAGTTAAAGCGGGCCGTTATGTATTGCTTGTTTGCGCGGCGTTAGGCTTAGGCTATATCACCTCAAGGCCAATATTTACCGGCTACTTGGATACAACTGACCTTAAATCGCTTACCATCACCAAAAAGAGCCAGGATATTGCGGCAAAGATTGACGGCCCGTTAAAGGTTACTACTTATATAAACATGTTGGCTCCAAATCTTTGGTATGTATTGCCGGAGTCACGCAACGCAGATTTGGGAAAGCTGGAAAATTTTAAAAGATTTATACCAGGAATGGATGTAAATTACGTGTATTATTACCAAAAACCTGTCGACACCAATTACCGCGAATACAGGTATAACCCCAATACAAAAGGTATAAACGACGTAGACGCCCTTGCCGAAAAAATGGCCACTGCAAGTGGCATAGACAAAGATCTGTTTATAAAACCTGCAGAAGTAGACAAGCAAATAGATCTTAAACCGGAGGGATATTTGTTGACCAGGAAACTGGAATACAAAGGGAAAAGCACCTTTTTAAGGTTTTATGTGGGTGAAAATAACCCATATGCAAGTGAAGCTGAAGTTGATGCTGCTTTAAAGCGCCTGCTGATAAAAGCGCCCAAAATTATTTTTATAACCGGAAATAATGAAAGAGGAATTGATAGCAAAGTAGACAGGGACTATCAACAAATTAGTGCTATAAAAACAAGGAGAAAATCATTTGTTAACCAGGGTTTTGATGTTGATACGGTTGATATAAACCAGAAGAATATCCCGGACGGTACAGATGTGGTTGTATTGGCAGATCCTACCGTTGCACTTAACCCGGTTGCGCAGCAAAGATTAAATGCGTACATAAACAAAGGCGGTAATATGATGATAACCGGCGAACCCGGCAGGCAACAGATCCTTAACCCATTAATACAGCAATTTGGTGTGCAGTTGAAACAAGGCATATTGATTAAGCAAGATAAAAATGTAACCCCCGGCTTTGTAAATGCACAGATCTCTGATAAAGCAACTAATATTGATTCAAACCTGGTAAGGCTGCAAAAAAATGGAATAAAGGTTACTATGCAAGGAGCTTCCGCGGTTGAAACCATTTTCCAGGGAAGGTTCAAGATCGAACCTTTGTTGACGAGCCCCGCGAGTGGCTGGAACAAAGTGTTTTCAGGAAATAGCCAGGAAGAAGTACAGAAGCCGGTTATAAAGAAAGCTCCAATAAAACCCATTAAGCCAATAAAACCGGTAAAACCGATGAGCACGGTTTCAATAGTTAGTTCAAGTGCGAGCGCAAGTTCGGCGGGAGCTGTTGTGGCTACCGCTGCTCCGATGGCTGCTGTGGCAGGTGTGTCTGTTGGAGATGAAGGGGTTTACATACCAAAAGTTCATTCAGCAGGGTCAACTAAATTAGGTTCGATAGATCTGACTACGGCCGATCTAAGTTTCAAAGCAGCAGAAGGTGATCAAAAAGGTGCATTCCCGATAGCAGTAGCCTTAAGCAGGGCTATAAATGGCAAACAACAGCGCATCGTAGTATCGGGCGACGCCGACTTTATCAGCAACGGTGAGTTATCGCGTGCCCGCAGTCAATTTAATGAATACTATCTGCAGGGATTGTTCAGGTGGTTTAGTAACAATACTTTCCCTATTGATGTTACCAGGCCGCCGGCAAGGGATATGGATCTGAAGATATCGCGCAAACAAATAACAGCGTTGATGTGGTTGTGCAAAGGCATAATTCCTGCTTTGATAGCCATATTAGGTGCTATTACATTGTTTAAAAGAAGAAGAAAATAATTTAGTTTGTTAGTGAATGATACGGCAGGACATGGAGATGGCTTTAATTGGTTAGCCGTCTCCAAACTGCTGTGCCTGTTATAAAAATATGTATGAATTTTAATACCGATAAACAGACGCTTGACGACTTGAATATCCTGGGTAAACCCGGTACTGACTCTGTTTATGCGCTGTATAATAATACTTATACCCGTGGTGGGGCAGATATTTTAGAGCAGATGTTCCTTTATCCGCTGGCCGATGTATCGGTTATAAATAACCGCTGCCAAACGTTTCAATATTTTAGTTCCTTAAAGTCCAAATTTCCATTCAGGACCGAAAACCTGGATAGTGCCGAAAACTATCTGAGCATGACCGACAAGCGTACCATGCTTTCGGATACCGATAATAGTCTTGCCCGTAAATTCAGCCAACTTATAGCTGCCGATGGCGATTACAAAGTTATTTTTAACGGTATAATAGCTATTGTCGAGATCATGCAAACAATGCAAGGTTTTATTGAAAAGATAAAACCGTCGGCTGCATTAACGCCATACCTAACTATGCTCGAAGAAATAGAGGTTTTGTTATCAGAAGCCGACTCGAAATTCATATTTGCCGAAAAACAGCCCGCTAAGCTGCCATACGCAAAAATAGTTGAGCTTGATAAATTGTTACGGTTTGAATACCGCGTTAAAATAAAACAACTGCTGGCCTTTATTTATCAACTTGATGTATTCATATCAGTAGCAGAAGTGGCCTTAAAGCGTAATTATATTTTCGCGACGGCACTAAACAAAGACCTGCATACTGTAAAGCTGACCGAGGTTTATCATCCGCTGGTTAAAAACGCTAAAGCAAATAGTCTTAATATTACCCCTGAGAGTAACATCGTTTTTTTAACCGGGGCCAATATGGCAGGTAAATCAACTTTTATGAAATCACTTGGTATTGCGTTATACCTGGCACACATGGGCTTTCCGGTGGCCGCAGAGGAAATGGAGTTTTCTGTAAGGGACGGTATATACACTACCATTAACCTGCCGGATGATTTAAGTTCGGGTAACAGCCATTTTTATGCAGAAGTGCTCAGGGTAAAAAAGATTGCCAGGGAGTTAGGCGTGGCAAAAAACCTGTTCATTATTTTTGATGAATTGTTTAGGGGCACAAATGTAAAAGACGCATACGAAGGTACCATAGCCATTACACGGGCTTTTGCCGAGAAACGTAATTGCATGTTTGTAGTGTCAACACATATCATTGAAGCCGGAGACGTGCTTAAGGAGCAATGTGGTAACATTAATTTTGTATATCTGCCTACTAAAATGGATGGCAACAAACCCGTTTACACTTACCGGCTTGAACAAGGCATTACTGCCGACAGACACGGGATGATTATTATCAACAATGAGCGCATCCTGGAAATTATCAGAAGCAAAAAAAACAAAACAGCATGAGCACTACCTTTTTTGCAGATAGGCAGACATTAGAGGACCTGAATATTCCCGGTCGCCATAAAAATAATTCAATATCCAGGCTTTTTGATGAAGTGATAACAGCGGGAGGCAGAAAGCTGATGGATAATATGTTCCAGTCGCCGCTTACGGATGCGGACGAGATAAACCGGCGCAGCAACATTTTTAAACATTTTACCGGTAAAGCCATTCAATTCCCTTTTACCGAAGACGAATTTAGCGTGATGGAAAATTACCTGGGTTCTGGAAGCGGCAGTAACAAAATGGCAGTGGGCGTAGGTGTGATATCAAAAAAGATAATGCAGGCGGCGGCACAAGATACACAATATGAACACCTGAATGCGGATGTATGTAAAACCATTGAACTGTTAAATCGCTTTTACGATTTTATCAGCCGGTTTAACGATAAAGAATCGCCTTATAACGAACAAGTAGCGCAAATAGTAAGTATATATAATAGTCCTAAACTAAGCTGGCTAAAACAGGAGCGGGGCATAAAAGTGCTACCTATGTTTAAGCTGATAAAATACGATCATCTTTTACGTACAGGAATGAGCGAGCAGATGAAACTGCTTACAGACCTGATCTTTCAATTAGATGTGTATATAGCCGTTGCCGGAGTAGCCGTCCAAAATAGGTTGAGTTATGCCCAAGCACTTTCAAAGGACAGCAACACATTGACGGTTAAAGGTGTGTTTCATCCTGCTATTAAAAACGCAGTTGGTAATTCGCTTACCTTTCAGCACAAAACCAATGTTGTTTTTTTAACAGGAGCCAACATGGCAGGTAAATCAACATTGATGAAATCATTCGGGATAAGTATTTACCTGGCTCATATGGGATTTCCGGTGGCTGCCGAGTTTATGGAGTTCTCTGTAAAAGACGGGCTTTATTCATCCATCAACGTTCCGGATAATCTTGACCTGGGTTATAGTCACTTTTATGCCGAAGTGCTGCGGGTGAAAAAGGTAGCCGAAGAAGTGGCCGCAGACAAGGATCTTGTTGTGATATTTGACGAGTTGTTTAAAGGCACTAATGTAAAAGACGCGTATGATGCTACGCTTTCCATAACAGAAGCTTTTTCTGAAAACCGCAATTGCTTTTTTGTGATCTCTACCCACATTATTGAAGTAGGGGAGACACTAAGGGAGCGGTGCAGCAATTTTAGGTTTACCTACCTGCCAACTATAATGGATGGCGTTATTCCACGGTATACTTATCAGTTAGCCGAAGGTATCACTACCGACAGGCACGGCATGATGATCATTGAAAATGAAGGAATTCTTGATATTATCAAAGGGAATTAAATAAAGAAAAATAACAATTAATCAATTAAAAAATGAAAAGAATCATAGCATTTGCTTTAACTATCGTTCCGGCGGCGGTTTGGGCCCAGGGTACAGGTTTTGTTGTAAAAATAAAAGTAGGATCGGCAGAGCCTAAGGCCAAAGCCTATTTAAACTACCGGTTGGCCGGCAAAATAGTTACCGATTCGGCAATGGCTAATAACGGTATATTCCAATTTAAGGGCATGATCACTGAACCCACAATGGCGCAACTGGTGCTTGACCATAAGGGTGCGGGGCTGTCAAAACTGGGCCGCGACGCAGATATGCGGCTCATGTATCTGGAGAAAGCAGACATCAGCCTTACATCAAAAGATTCCATAAAAAACGCGTTGATTACCGGTTCAAAACTGAATGATGAGAACAAAAAGTTCGAAGCATTTACTGCGGTCCCCGATAAAGCAATGGCTCAGGTAAATGCAGAGTACAATGCCGCTCCCGCGGATAAAAAAAACAACCCGGACTTTATGAATGGCCTGCAAACCCGGTTTAATAAAGCACAGGAAGATAAAAAGAGCCTTTTATTGCAATATGCAAAACAAAACCCGGCGTCATACATCAGCCTGATAGCATTAACCCAGGCCGGCGGCCAGGATATTGACGTTGCTGTAATTGAACCATTATATAAAAATTTGTCTGCAAATGTGCGTAACACAACCGCCGGTAAAGCATTTGAGAAATCAATTGATGCCGCGCGCGCTACCACAATTGGTGCTGCAGCGCCGGTATTTACCCAGAACGACGTAAACGATAAACCTGTATCGCTTGCTAATTTTAAAGGCAAATATGTATTGGTTGATTTTTGGGCATCATGGTGCGGCCCCTGCCGCGGCGAAAACCCTAACGTTGTAAAGGCATACCATAAATATAAAGACAAGAACTTTACGATACTGGGCGTGTCTTTGGACCGGCCTGGAAATAAAGAACAGTGGCTGGCAGCAATTAAGGCAGACGGGCTTGAATGGACGCAGGTGTCTGATCTTAAATTCTGGGACAACGATGCTGCTAAGCTGTATGGGATCAAATCTATTCCGCAAAATTATTTGATCGACCCTGACGGCAAGATCATCGGCAAAAATCTCCGGGGAGACGATCTGAATAAGAAATTGGCATCAATACTTGATTAACAAGTATTTACAAGATTGAAAACTAAGTCGCTTTAGAGAAAAATGTGAGATGAATTTAAGGGACGTAAAAAAAGACAAACTTAAGCTGTTTTATTCGCTTGTTCTGAAAAAAGTATTAGAAAATGACGCATAATCTGTAAAATTTTCGGAAAATCAACTAAAGCTTGCAATTAAAAATAACAAACCTCAATTTGGTTGTCAATCAACCGTATAATATTTTCAATATGACAATTAATTTTAAGCTACTTGCAGTGCTTGTAGTTATCCCTTCGATCCTGTCAGCGCAATCTGTCCCAACCCCGGAGGTTCTACCCTTCGATCCGTCAGTACGCACGGGCAAGTTAGCGAACGGATTTACGTATTATATCCGTCACAACGAAGAGCCGAAAAGCCGGGTAACGTTTTACCTGGCCAATAAAGTAGGATCAGTACTGGAGACCGACGACCAGCGCGGCCTGGCGCATTTTATGGAACACATGAGCTTTAACGGTACTACGCATTATCCAAAAAACGAGCTGGTAAATTACCTGCAAAAAACCGGTGTCAGGTTTGGTGCCGATCTGAATGCGTACACCAGCTTTGACGAAACCGTATACCAGCTGCCCATCCCGTCAGACAAGCCGGAGATCGTACAACACGGCCTGCAGATCATGCGCGACTGGGCGCAGGAAGCCACGCTTGACCCGGTAGAGATCAACAAGGAACGCGGCGTAGTGCTTGAAGAAAAACGACTGGGTAAAGGCGCGGCCGAGCGCATGAGGCGTCAGTATTTCCCGACTTTGTTAAATAACTCCATATACGCGCAGCGGATCCCGATCGGTACCGATGAAGTGCTGAATAACTTTAAGCCCGAAACCATTAAACAGTTTTACCGCGACTGGTACCGCCCGGATCTGCAGGCCCTTATTGTAGTTGGCGATATTGACGTTGATGCCATGGAAAAAGAGGTTAAAGCTAAATTTGGCGATTTGAAAAACCCTGAAAATGAAAAGCCGAGGCCAAAATATACAGTTCCGCTGACCGGTAAGAACCAGTTTATGGCAGTTACCGACCCGGAGATGACCTCGACCGCGGTACAGGTGATCATGAAGCAACCTGAGCTTGTGTTACACACAACCGAAGATTACCGGACAGGGATCATCCGCGAATTATTCAATATGATGCTGGCTGACCGGTTTTCCGATCTGCAGCGCCGGGCAGATCCTCCATTTTTAGGGGGAGGAGCCGGTGTAGGCGGCTTTTTAGGTGGCCTGGATAACTACTCGGTATCCGTTACAGCAAAACCGGGCGAAATTGAAAAAGGCTTTAAAGCCGCATGGCGTGTTAATGACCAGGCCATGCGATTTGGATTTACAGCAACCGAATTGGACCGCGCCAAAGTAGCCTACCTGAACCAGTACGAGATCGCCTTAAAAGAAAAAGACAAAACACCGTCAGATAGCTATGTAAAAGAATACCTGCAATACTTTTTAAAAGGTAATGCCTCTCCGGGTATTACTTATGAATATAACCTGGTAAAAGCAGATCTGTCAGGCATTGCCCTTGATGAGGTAAATGCCTATGCCAAAACAAACCTGAAGACAACGGACAGGGATGTATTGATCATGGCACCCGAAAAAGATAAAGCCTCATTACCCGGCAGCGACGTTTTTAACGGCTGGATAAAAACGGTGGATGATGAAAATATTACGGCCTATCATGATGAAACCAGCAAGGAAAGCCTGCTTAAAACGCAGCCTGTAGCCGGAAAGATCATGAAAGAACAGCGTGACGCGAAACTGAACATCACCACCCTTACGCTCAGTAACGGGATCAAAGTGTTACTCAAACCTACCGATTTCAAGAATGACGAGATCCTGTTCAGCGGGTCATCAGCCGGGGGCACCTCTTTGTACAGCGACGCGGACTTTCAATCGGCCAGCGCAGCCAATATCGTTCCGTCGTTCGGTGCAGGAAATTACAACAATACCGTATTATCTAAATACTTATCAGGCAAGAAGTTTAGCGTACGCACCGCTATCAGTGAAAGGTCACAAAGCGTGAGCGGCTCAAGCACGGTAGCCGACCTTGAAGCGGCACTTCAAATGTTATACGCTTATATCACTGAGCCAAGAAAAGATACCGTATTGTTTGAGGGGCTTATCTCGCGCTCTAAAGCCGGCCTTGCCAATCGCGGGGATAACCCGGCAACTGTATTTGCCGACACCTCCGCCGCGGTGTTAAGCAACTATAATGTCCGGAGAACCGGCCCGTCCCTCGAAAAGCTGAACCAGGTAAGTTTAGATAAAGCATACCAGGTTTATAAAGAACGCTTTGCGGACGAGTCGGGCTTTACCTTTGTTTTTACAGGCAGTATAGATTCGGCAGCCATAAGGCCCTTGCTTGAAAAGTATATAGCCGGTTTACCGTCACTGCATAAAAACGAACAGGCTAAAGACCTTCACCTCAATATTCCCGCAGGAAAAATAACAAAAACGGTTTATAAAGGCACCGAGCCCAAAGCCACTGTGAACCTGGTTTTCTCAGGTCCGTTTGATTACAGCTTTGATAATGACCTGAGGATGGATGCTTTGAAAGAGACCCTTCAGATCAGGCTGATCGAACGGTTGCGCGAAGATGAAAGCGGGGTATACTCACCATCTGTTCGTGCCGGCACGGCAAAATATCCTGAGGCCAGGTTCAGCCTGAACATTTCATTTGGCTGCGCCCCGCAGAATGTAGAAAAGCTGATTGCATCCGCGCTGGATGAAATAAGCAAGATCCGGACAGACGGCCCGTTACAGGTTAACCTGGACAAGTTTAAAGTGGAGAACCAGCGTTCTATTGAAGTGCAGCTAAAATCAAATGGTTTCTGGTTGGGCTACATCAGCGGGCAATTGCAAAATAAAGAGGCATTAGATCAAATAAACCATTATACCGACACTGCAAATAAAATAACCACAGCAGATATTAAAGCGATGGCTGCTAAATATTTAAGCGGTAAAAACTATATCAGGCTGGTATTACTGCCCGAAACAAGTAAATAAATGGCCTGATAAATATTGTCATTGGGGATATGGAGACACTGGACCGTGCAACTGTAATTGGTTTATGGTTGCTGATCATCTTTTTGATTGGTGTGATCTTTAAAATGATCCGTGATAAAAATGACAAAGATGACCATTTTTAAGATCCTCCTAGTTCTTTATCGTTCCTCATTACGATTAATG
>JAQBOP010000274.1 GCA_028287975.1 Mucilaginibacter sp.
CGGCCAATAACCGGGTCAAGCTTGCCTGATTCGGCATACTCATTTAAGTTACGTGCATATTTATTTAGGGCATTGTAAGTTGCTTCTGCATTTTGGTCGGTAACCTTATTATCGCCACGCAAACTGATGATGGCTTTTTTCAGATCCTTTTCGTTTACGCCGAAATCTTTAAGCGCAGTGCTGGTTTTATCGCTCACGCTTAAAATACCTAACAAGATATGCTCTACAGATACAAACTCGTCCTTAAATTCTTTTAAGTAAGCGGTAGCTTTTTGTAGAGATGAATTAGATGTAGATGACAAATAAACATTGCTGCCGCTAACTTTCGGGAACGACGCTATCTGCTCATCTAAAATATCATTTAACCTGTTGAGGTTAACGTTTAGTTTTTTTAGTAAATAAGTTATAACATTCTCATCAACCAGTAATAAACCTTTAAGCAGGTGAGCGGGCTCAATAGCCTGCTGCTGATTACCAGTTGCAATCTCTGAAGCCTTTTGAACAGCTTCCTGGGCCTTTATGGTAAAATTGTTAAAATTCATGATTATTAATTGTTGTATAACCCTATAGTCAAATTACTTGCCACGAGTATAATTATGAAATAATGGCATTTACTTGTAAAGTATTATGCCTTTTTGTCAATTAACTATTTGGATTCCTTTAGTAAGTTAATAACAAATCAATTCATCAAAAGTTAACAGAAAACACTAAAAAATTTAAGGGCATAAAATGAGATTAAAACGGGCGTTCAACCGGGCTGCCGTAAAATTTATCATTAAAGTTCACTAAGTATAATTCTTTAGTGGCACGCGTGCAGGCTGTATAGAACCAGCGTAAAAAATCGGTATTAACCATATCGTCGGTGAGGTAACCCTGGTCAACAAAAACCGCGTCCCACTGCCCGCCCTGGGCCTTATGGCAGGTAATGGCGTAACCAAATTTTACTTGCAGGGCGTTATAATAAGGGTTGAGTTTTAATTCCTGGTGCTTGGCGCGTCTGTTAGGGATATGGTCATAATCTTTCATGACTTCCAGGTAAAACCGTTTCTGATCTATCGGCTGTAAAGCCGGCGATTCTGAATACAAAGTATCCAGCAATACCTTGCAATCTAAAACGGGATCTTCGGCATAATCAATAAATTCCAACTGCACATCTGCAAACCTGAACCCGTACATGTCTTCAATCCGGCGTACTTTCCTGATCTTGGCAATATCGCCATTGGCAATAAAGCCTGTACTTCCCTCCTCCTGATCTTGCAGCCAGAAGTAGTTGTTCTTTACCACCATCAACTGGTCGCCGCCGGTTAGCTCTTCTTCACGCCATAACAGGCGTGCACGGATCTGCTTATTATAAAGATTAGCGTTTTTGTTCGACCGGCAGATAACCAGCGTGTTTTCATTGCCATACTTGTTGTAAGCATATTCCAGACCTTCTTCTAATCGCTCGCCGGTCATCCTGAAAACATCGGTATAGCCTTTGGTGGTTATTTGCGGGATGACCTTCTGTTCCTGCCGGATGATATCACGGATCCGGGTAGCATTGTACAATATTCCCGAATCTTTTCCCTGCCGCAATACATCTGTCAGTTCGTAGCTAAATACAGTCAAGTTATAATCTAACTTAATTAGCTCCTCATCCAATGCGGGGCTGTTATCAGAACCCACAGGGGGCAACTGCGCGGTATCGCCAACCAGCATCAGTTTGCAGTTCTTTTTATTGTAAACGTACTTAACCAGGTCATGCAATAAAGTGTCACGATTGTTACCGCTAAGTTGATCGGAGATCATAGACGCTTCGTCAATAATAAACAAAGTATTGCTGGCCAGGTTATCAGAGATCATGAATGATTCATCAACATTTAGCGCCGTTTTTTTGCGGTAGATGCGTTTGTGGATGGTAAACGCCTTTCGACCTGAATAGCTGGTTATCACCTTAGCGGCACGCCCGGTTGGTGCCAGCAGTACCGATTTATAGTTGTAGTTTTTCAACGCCTTTACCAATGCACCGACAATGGTGGTTTTACCGGTACCTGCATATCCTTTTAAAATAAAGCATTCGTCACCATCATCCTTCAGCAAAAAAGTATTCAGGCGGCTAAATAACTCCTGTTGCTGGGGTGTAGGTTCGTGCGGAAAAGCTTTACGGATCTGATCTGTTGTTGACACTTAATAGTTGCTTGCTATGATTTTTTTACCTTTTATATGCTTGCCTTTTTTCTTTGTCATATCTAAAAGGTTTTGCAGTTCATCGCACAATAATTTAATATTACCAGATGGGGTAACATAAGAAATAGAATGAATAACTGATTTATTATCATAAAAAACAATTTTCGTCATAATGGCGCCGTCAACTGCTAAATCATGCGCTTCTTTTTCGGAAATTAAGTTTTTAGTATGCTGCCAATTTAACGTGTCAGAGATTGATAATAATTTTTTCCAGGACTCGCCAGGAGTCTTAAAAAAACGACTTTGGGATGTGCTTTTTCCGTCTTTTATATTATTGCAAGTAGATATCAGAGAATCTTTTGAGATGTACAAACCAAAATAAGAAACTTCTCCTGTTGCATAAAATGATATATTTTTAATCTGTTTACCGTTAAAAGATTGTGCATAAATATTATTAATAAAAAAAATAAGAAATAGTAATGTAAGGTACCTCATATTGTATTTTAGTTATTAATGCGACAATGCATCAAATGTATGATAGCTTATAATGATAATGACAAAATACATCATAAAACTAAAAAAATATTACTTTTGTTAACAGCATGAACGAACAAATCTACACTTTCCGCGATCCGTCGTTTGACCTTAACCGGTCATTTTACTATAAGTTGTTGATACAAATCGATGTGGATTCTTTTTCGTATGCCATAATTTACGAAAAAGAATTATTTGCCCTGGGAATGAATTGCAGCTTAAGTGAGCTTTCAGATCCGCAGGAATTGGCTGGCGAATTGACTGCGAACTATAAGGAAGTAATTATTGGTTTAGCCGCCAAAGGTTTTACACTGGTACCCGCACCGCTTTTTAGCGAAGACCAATTAGTTAACTATGCCCGCTTGCTGGATGTAAAAGCTGATGAAAAGGTTTTGGCGCAAAAGCTGAATGAACAAAACTTTATTATTTATAAAGTTGACGAAAAAACAATATCGGCGATACAGCGATTTGGCCTGAATAAAACCGTTTATTTAAGCAAAGGCCGTATAACTGCTATTGCGCAAAGTAACCCGTCAAACCATGACCTTTACCTGCATGCTGACAATGGCAAAGCCGAATTTCTGTATTTCAAGGATAATAATATCCGTTTTTACAACAGTTTTGAGTTTAGCGATGAGAACGATATTGCCTATTTCTCAGCACTTGTAGTTGAAGAGTTAGGTTTATCCACCGGTAGTGTTCATCTTAAATTAAGCGGCAGCATAACATCCGAAGAAAAATACAGCATCCTTTTAAGCAAATTTTTTAAAGCTGTTTCTTTCTTCGATCAGCAATTATTAGAATTACCCGGACACATCGCCTCACAACAAATACTGAATTTAGCGGCATTGACTTTATGCGGATCATCGGAGGTACTTTAAAAGGATTAAGGCTTAATCCGCCAAAAAATTTACCCGTACGCCCTACCACTGACCTTGCAAAGGAGGCATTGTTTAATATCCTGCAAAATCAAATAGAATTTGATAGCATTAAAGTGCTCGACCTTTTTTGTGGTACAGGAAATATCACTTATGAATTTGCTTCGCGCGGAGCGGCTCAGGTGATAGCTGTTGATCGCAGCATCCATTGCATTAATTACGTTAAGGACACTGCCAGGCAGCACGGATTATCACAAATAAAAACATATAAGGCTGATATTTTTAAATACCTGCAACTGGAGACCGAGCAATATGATCTGATATTTGCCGACCCGCCTTATGATCTGAACCAAATACCCGAAATTCCCAGGATCATATTTGATAAAAATCTTTTGCTACCTGATGGCTTATTGATCGTAGAACATCAATCCATGCAAAACCTGAGTAATCATCCGGCTTTTGTCGAACAACGTAAATATGGACATTCGTCATTCTCATTCTTTAAAAATTAATAATTTTGCGATTTTAATCCCGGCTCATACCAATCTTAACAAATGAAAAGAAATATTCTACATGTATTATTTGTGATCTGTATAGCATTTTCCATACAAAGCTGCGACTCAAACAAAACCGGCACTTGGGCTAACGACAAAATAAATAGCGACGTTAAAAAGCAAATAGCCGATTTAAACAAGAAACTTTTTACCGGAATAATGACCAAAAATGCCGATGCGGTAAAAGCATTGTTATCTGACCAATTAATAAAAAGAACAAAAAGCAACATAGATACTATTTTAAACAGATCGGGTAAAAAATATGGTGCTAAAGATTACGAGGTACTTGATGAGTATTATAAAATAAATGCCACAAAGAATATACCCGATACCTTAATGTCGAATAAAGGAAACGATGCTGACTATACAATATCTTACAAGGCAGTAAATGAACAGACATACGTATCTTTGCTGGTGACAAAAAACCTGCCGGTTAACGCTTTAATATTGGCCATTTATGGAAAATATGGAGACAGCTGGAAAATAAACATCCTCCAGATTGGCGATTACAACATTTTCAATAAAACACCGCAGCAATATTATAAAGCTGCTTCAGATCTTTACAATAGCGGCGATTTGCTGGACGCTACAAATAACATGATCCTGGTATCGCAGTTGGTTAACCCGGGCGGCGGTCGCCTGGTGTACAAGAACGACAGCGAAATGAAGATCTTTTATTCAAAAGTAATTGACGAAGCAAATGCCAGGTATCAGTTCCCGGTAACAATCAGCCAGGTTAAATCTAACCCACAAATTTTTTCTATCAGTCCGGAGATCATGGAAGAAGCCGGGCATCAAGGTATTTTTCCGCTTATCAGCTATAAGTCGACAATTAAATTAACCGATACTATTGCTTTAAAGGCAGAGAATCAGGAAATTCAAAAAGCGATCGGGACGCTGTTTCAAGGCATCGACCAAAATAATAACAGCATATTTTACCAGGCTTATGGCCAGATACCCAACGGGAAATCGCCGGCGCCACATTATGGATTTATACAAAAAATAAGATAGAACTAAGCTATATTAGATTTATCTTTACGTAAAATACAGCAGATCATGAAAACAGCCCTTTTCCCCGGATCATTTGATCCGGTTACCAAAGCTCATGTTGATATTGTGAAAAGATCGGTAGGCTTATTTGATAAAATTTACATTGGCATTGGCAGCAATAGCGCCAAGCCCGGCTTTTTAAGTATAGAAAAACGTGAGCAAATGCTTAGGGCAGTTTTTGACACCGAACCCAAAATTCATATTATCGCTTACGAGGGTTTAACTGTAAATTTCTGTAAAAGCATCGGTGCCGCTTACATGATCCGCGGCATCCGTACGGTATCAGATTTTGAATATGAAAAAGCCATAGCGCAAATGAACCATTCGCTCATGCCTGATATTGAAAGTATCTTTATTGTAAGCAAACCGGGCTACTCGTCCATCAGTTCAACCATCGTGCGCGAAATACTGCGCTACAATGGCGATGTAAGCCAGTTTATTCCAAAAGAAGCTTTGGCTTATCTGTAATAAGATCCATTGCTGCCAGTACATCAAGAATAGACGGGAATGTATTGGCCAATATAGCATCAATATCATTTGGTTTAAACCAGCGCACGTCGGTTATCCCTTCTTCTTTTTGAGGCTTTAGCTTATTTTGACCTTTCGCTTTCATTTTATACCAATGGGTTTTCTTTAATACCACCTCATCTTTATAGATGTAAACGTGATAAGTTTTGCAGATCTTTTTGCCAAGCTTGTTCACAACGATATTGCACTCCTCCTCTACCTCGCGCACGGCGGCCTCTTTAATGGTTTCGCCTTTTTCAATTTTACCTTTGGGTAGGTCCCACTTATCATTACGATAAATAAATAACAGATCGCGGTTTTCGTTTTTTACCAGTCCGCCCGCCGCTTCAATAACCATGACACTTTGCTTAACCTGTTTTAGAAATGGCTTGGCATCTTTACATAAAACATAAAACAGATCGCTTTTATGCGCCAGTATCCAGGTGTAAATTATTTTAAGATCAAATGTCTGATAGTCAATCTTTTGATAATTAGCTGTTAATGTTGGTTCAGATTCTGTTAGTAAGATAACTTTCTGGTTAATATAAATTCTGTATTTTTGGGCCATGTTTAATATTAGTGAAACCGAACAACAGGTAGCGGAATTTCTGTTGCAAATTAAAGCAATTAAATTACAACCTAATAATCCTTTTACATGGGCTTCAGGCTGGAAGTCGCCAATTTATTGCGATAACCGCATTACGCTTTCATATCCAACCATTCGTACGTATATCAGGCAACAACTTACTACTATTATCCAGGAAAAATTTGGCTCTGTAGGTTGTATTGCCGGTGTTGCAACCGCAGGAATACCACAAGGTGCTTTAGTGGCGCAAGAGCTTGGTTTGCCATTTATTTACGTACGCGCCAAACCTAAAGAGCATGGTACCGGCAATTTAATTGAGGGCGATGTTTTAACGGGTAAACGTGTAGTTGTGATCGAAGATCTGATATCAACCGGAAAAAGTAGTTTACAAGCGGTTGCCGCTTTACGCGATGCCGGTTATGATGTTGCGGGCCTTGCCGCTATTTTTAGCTATGGATTTAATATAGCCACAGAGAATTTTAAAGCTGCCAATTGTCCGTTTATTACGCTGTCAAACTATTCGGCGTTAATTAGTTACGCCGAGCAACATCAATATATATCGCGTAAAGACGTAGAGTTATTAAGAGAATGGCGCGAAAGCCCGTCAACCTGGGGAACAGAAACTGCTCAATAATAACATGGCTACATTTGAAAGTAAAAAAGTTATAAACGCCCCTCTGGAAACAGTTTATAACTTCTTATCTGATTTTAATAATCACCAACAACTCATGCCTGACAGTGTGCAAAATTGGGCATCTACTTTTAATACGGCCGGTTTTAGTATTCAGAACATGGTTCAGCTTTCGTTAAAGATCGATGAAAGGGTTGAAAATAAAACAATTAACATTATAGCAGTAGATAATCCGCCATTTAGCATTCAGCTTAATTGGGACCTGGCCGCTGAAAACAGCGGTACGACAGTTACATTCACCATCAATGCCGAGCTGAATATGATGATGAAACTGATGGCATCAGGCCCGCTCCAAAAACTGGCCGATCATGAAACGGAAAGATTAGTCAATGTATTAAGCTGATCTTTGGGCTTAGCTGCTACTTAAAATAGCGGATTGTTAATATACTTTACGTTTTTGTGCGTTATTTATCACAAGCAAAATATTAACGACAACGAGAATTATCATCAGGGTTATCATAAATCAGGAATTAAAAGTTTATAAATTTTTTTGTCAGGGTATTATCTTCTCACAATTAACCCGTTGTTTATAAGTACAAACGCCCCTAAATATTATTTATTTTAAATTGACATAGAAATAATTAATTATTAATAATTAAGCGTTGTGCTAGTAATTTAAGTATTTACACTAATTTTGCGCCAAATTACAGGTGCAGCATGATTTCGGTATCCAATCTATCTTTACGCTACGGTAAGCGTACTTTATTTGAAGATGTTAACTTAAAATTTACCCAGGGTAACTGTTACGGCATTATTGGTGCCAACGGTGCGGGTAAGTCAACATTTCTAAAAATCCTTTCGGGCGAAATTGACCCTACCAGCGGGCAGGTAAGCTTTACTCCCGGCGAGCGTATGGCGGTGTTAAGCCAGAATCACTACGCGTTTGATGAATTTACGGTTATTGAAACCGTAATGA
>JAQBOP010000306.1 GCA_028287975.1 Mucilaginibacter sp.
GTATAGCTGCCTTTTTTATCAATAATGGCCTGGTCTGTCGTTAACTTCAACACCGATCCGGTCGGGTCGGTATCAATGGTGTGCCGAATATTACTATTGCGGTCTTTAAAGTTTGCGGCCCGTTTCGGATCGTAATTAACATATATGTCCTGCCTGAATTTGAACGATGTGAAATTGGTGTCGATAGCGGTAATCAGTGAGTCGAACATCAACAGTTGATCTTTTACTACGATCCTGTCGGGAAGCTGGACAAGCTTGTTATCAAATTTAAATGTCATAAAGCCATCCGTCGGCCTGGTGATAAAGCCATTCTCTAATGTGTTATTAGCATACACCGAGCGTAAAAAATGCATAAATGACCCTTGATACGCCGTTAAACGATTTTTGGCCCATTGCTTCTTTTGTTTATCTGTTCCGGCAAGCTCCTCAAAATTGCTTTCGCCATGATACAGCGTAATATTATCAGTATAATTATAGCTAAACCCGGTAAGCAGGTAGCGAACGCGGTATCCCAGCTCCTGGTTTTCTATGATCAGAAAGTCATCAGCGTCAGCCAGTAAAAATCCTTTTTTGGTGCTAAAGTTTATCACTTTAGGGTTAACAATAACACATTGCCTGGCATTTTTCGATTCGCCTAAAAAGGTTTTTTTAAACACTTTAAAGTTTTTATCCCATGCGTCATTATCGCCAATTACTACCTCAGTAAGGCCGATAGATTTTGGTATTAATTGTAATTTGATATTGAGCGATAAGCCCTTAACAATAAGGCCGCGTGTTAGCGGGGCATAGCCCAGCATTTGTACAGAAAGCTGAAAAGCCCCTGAAGGTACGGCGGTAAAATTAAATACGCCATTTTCGTCAGTAGGCATAACGCGTTCTGAGCCGCCTATAAAAACGGTCGCGGCTTTAACAGGTTCGCCTTTTTCATTAATAACAACTCCGGATACAGTATAGCCTGCCTGGGCAAATGCCCCGGTAGATGCAAACAACAGAAAAATAAAGCACAACAATTGGCAGAGGCGTTTCATAGGATAGGTTTTAGGTATATCAAATATACTAACTTATTTAATTAGTAGGTGGCTGATATTCAAAAGGTAATTGATCGCCTATGCGTTTCGCGGCCAGGTTGCCACGAATAAAGAAAGCGCGGTAGTCTGTATAATTACCCCTGTTGTCAATGGTCGCTTCTGCGGAAGTCAATTTTATTACGGAACTTTTAATGTCGTCCATTTCCACATCCTTTTTTACAGGTGTTATGGTATTGCCGGGCTTTAATGCAGCGGCCTTTTTGGGGTCGTAAGTAACATAGATCAGGTTACAATTTAGCCTGATGAACGAGGTGTCAATAACAGTTGTGACCGAATCAAATTTCAATGGCCGTTCATCCAGCGAGATCATAGGCAAGTCGTTATCCGGCTTTAAATAAGCTTTATAAATGCGGTTAGTTATAAACCCCTCTTTTAACGTCGTATTGCGATAAACCGAGCGTAAAAAATGCATAAATGAGCCTTTGTAGGTTTCCAGCCGGTTTCTGTCCCAAACCTTTTTCATTCCCGCACTACCATCCAGCTGTTCAAAATTGGTATCGCCATCATAAATAGCCGTGTTACTTGCAATGTTAAATTGAAAGTCTTTAAGCAGGTAATGTATTTTATAACCCAGGCTTTTATTTTCAATGATCATAAATTTATCAGCCTCGGCTGTTAAGAGGCCTGTTTTTTGGTTAAAGTTGAAACTTAAAACCTTTGGATTTAATATTTCGCAGCCTTCGGCATTTTTTGAAGTGCCTAAAAATTGGCTTTTAAAAATTTTATAAAATCCTGCCCAATTACCACCGGCTCCTATCACTACGTCTTCTAATAATATCGATTTTACTTTCAGTACGATATTAAGAACAACCGGCGCGGTTTTAATTATTACGTTCCGGGTATCGGGATAGTACCCCATTATCGTTGTTGATACCTGGTAGGTGCCCGGGCTTATAGCATTAAATTCAAATTTCCCTTTATCATCAGCCAGGGTCATTTTTTCGGTACCGCTGATAAACACCGTTGCGCTTTTCAAAGGCTTGTTATTTTCGTCAACTACAGTTCCGCTAATAGAATAGCTCCCTTGCGCAAATGAGTTAACACTTAAAAAAATAGCGATTATAAAAAGAAGGTATTTCATCAGGGCTGGTAACGCGTTAACTAAAACTATGAAAAATTTAATTGGTTGTTTTTGGTGGTTGATATTCAAAAGGTAATTGGTCGCCTATGCGTTTGTTGGCCCAATCGCCCCTGATCAAAAAGGTACGTATGTAACCTGTAAACACACTGCCCCTGGCATCAATCGCAGCTTCTTTTAAGTACAATAACAACTGCGAACTTTTATCGGTAGTGATGACAACTGACGCGTTATCCGGATTGTTCGACTTACCAAACAGCTTACTATTTGATTCTTCCTGTTTTTCTTGCTGTGTAAGCTGGCCCTGTTTTAAACGCGCGGCATTTTTGGGGTCGTAATCAATATTTAGTGCCTTGAATTTAAGAGAAATAAAAGAGTTATTAAGCGGGGTAACCAGCGTATCGAATTTTACCGGGGTAGGGTACATGTAAACTTTCGGATCAAAGGTATTAAGGCTTTTAAACATTTGCCGGGCAATAAATCCTTCGTCCAATACGGTATTGGCATATACCGACCGTAAGAAATGCATCAATGAGCCTTTATAAGCTATCACCCTGTTTTGGGACCACACCTTTTTTTGATCGTCGGTGCCATCCAGTTCTTCAAAACTATAGTCGCCATCGTAAAAAGTATGGAGCGTTGTCGTATTATGCTCGAATGTTTTGAGCAGGTATTTTATCCTGTAGCCCAGCTGATGATTTTCTATGATCAAAAAATCATCAGCATCAGCCTTTAAAAG
Organism: Mucilaginibacter sp.; assembly: GCA_028287975.1. Taxonomy (GTDB): domain Bacteria; phylum Bacteroidota; class Bacteroidia; order Sphingobacteriales; family Sphingobacteriaceae; genus Mucilaginibacter. The sequence continues at coordinate 2,906 of JAQBOP010000306.1, forward strand.
TATGCCGCCATCTATTTTAAAAAATTTATTATCACTTGCATTTCGGGTACTGAAATTAATGATCTCAGGATTTAATATGACGCAGTTTTTGGCATTCGCCGATGTGCCTAAAAATTGATCCTTAAACAGCGCGTAATGCTTTGCCCAGTTTTTGTCACTGCCTATTTTAACTTCGTTTAATACTATCGGTTTAACTTTCAGGGCAACTGTAATATTAACGGATTTGTCATGGACAGTAACATCTTGCGAGGATATGCCATACCCCAGCATCTTTGTCGAAAGCACGTAGTTACCGGCTGCCATTCCGCCAAATGTAAACTGGCCGTCGGTGTTTGTAGATGTTATCTTTTGGGTGCCGCTTATAAATACGGTGGCTCCTTTTACGGGCTTATTGTTCTCGTCTGTAATTGTTCCGGAAACGGTATAAGCGTCTTGTGCCAGCGCATTGGCGCCCACAAAAACAAATAAAATAAAAAGTAACCGGCAGGCAAGATGTTTCATTCAGGCATGTGATAGGGTAGTTAAAAGTACGTCTTTTACAATTAATTGCAAACAGCTAATTGACGAAGGATAATAGTCGGCATTGATTATGAAAGCCAATCAACTTAATTAATAGCTGGCTGATAATTAAATATTACTTATAACATATAAATTGAAATATAAATAACAAAACATTGTTATTTATATTGTATTAGCAATATTTTTGCAGGAAATTTGAAAAACACGCCAGCGCATCCGCAATCGCCCCTGCTCTGATCTATTCTTTTATTCTTTTTATTATGAAAAACGCCGATTCTCCCAATGGCATTCCTATTTCGCCATTATTAAACAATTTAGAAATAGCCGAAGGCAATATTAAAAAGCCCTTTATCTTAAAAGGCCGCCTGCTTACTATATCTACTTACGCAGTTTTGGTAGCTGTTGCCATAAGTTTTATAGCTAAGGTTTTGGTTTCGCTGATCAACCTGGTTACCAACATTTCATTTTTTGGCTCATTTAGCCTGGCTTTTCATAGCCCTGCAACTCATCATTTAGGGGTATGGGTTATTGCTGTTCCGGCTATCGGCGGTATCATAGTTGGTTTAAGGGCATTGTACGGATCAAAAGCTATTCGTGGCCATGGCATACCAGAGGCTATGGAGCAGAT
>JAQBOP010000309.1 GCA_028287975.1 Mucilaginibacter sp.
CGGGGTAATTATAATTGTATTGGCTGTAAACGCGGTCTTTAGGCGGCGTTATAAATTGTACTTTTGCCGTCGATAATATCAATCACCTATGAAAAAGATCATCATGCTTACCGCCTTTATTATGGCAGTATTTTCTGCAAAATCATTTGGTCAAACAACTATCACCGCAAAAGAAGCTGCCAAACATATCAATGAAAAAGTAACGGTTTGCGATACTGTATACGGTGGCAAATTTATAAGTAGCGCGGGCATTACGCTGATAGATATGGGCGGCAGCCACCCAAACGAATTACTTACACTATTAATTAAAGGCGACGATCGTAAAAAATTTAAGGCTGCGCCAGAGGACAGTTTGAAAAACAAGAAAGTGTGTGTAACCGGGCAGTTGATCGATTACAAAGGCAAACCGGAGATCATAATTACCGACCCTGAACAAATAAAGTTGCAATAACAATGCAGTTGCTTAATTTGTGCTTTTCTAACTTTAAGTAGCCCGGCAACTGCAAATGGTATCAACAGACTGCCTTGTATTTGAGGACGTCCCCAAAGGCGCAAAAACCGCGGCAAATGCCGGCATGAAGGCAGTAGTTATTACCACAACCCACAAGCAGCATGAGTTTGATTACCTTGAAAATATCCTGCATTTCTCGCCCGACTTTACCGGGCCATTTTTTGATGACCTGGTAAAATAACCGGTCATAATTAAATATATTGTATCTTAGAATTTGTTTATCATACACCTATGAATAATAAATACCCATTGCTGATATGCTTTATGACGGTGCTATTTACCTCATGCTCGCGTGTTTATTCGCCGGCACTTTACCATCAGGATATTGTTTATCAGCCCAAACCAACATCGTTTGATGCGCAAAAGCAAGCCACCTATATTTCGGCGGGATTAAATACATATACTAACAGCAGCTTTAATGACGCGGTAGTAAGCGGCCAGCTTAATTTAAGCCAGGGATACGTTTTTGATAATTTTAATGTGGCTTATGGTGCTTTCGGCGCATTGGGCGATTATCAAAACGGATCAAGCGATACCAAGTCTGCCAGCTATTTTAAAGATAAATTTTTCGGCGCGGTTGGCGGCCGGGCATCTGTTAACGCCTTTGTGCACAGTGATAGAATGGATTTTAGATTTATTGGTATTGAAGCAGCGTTTAGCCACGAGTTTGGCGATTATTTATCTTACCGGCAAATGCTTCAGCGGATAGGTGGTTTCTATGTTGATCCGCGTACAGACCTGTTCAGCATTGGCTTGACCACCGAGGTGATATTCCATAACCGGGACAATACCGATTTTCAACACGGCATACGCGGCTTTTTAGGGACTACAATTGGCCACAACAATTTAAACGATACCTACTATAAAGACGAAACCGCAACCACCAGGATGTTGCGCAGCATTTTTCCAAAAGCCAGTTACTTTATAAATTATAAACAGTTTTTTGGTACGATAGAAGCTGGCAGCGCCGTGTTTTTAAGGGTTGGATATAAATTCTAACTATAATTCTGAATATACGCTTTGCGCCCTGTCACGAAGGTTATAGCCTGATGCCATTACCTCGCCGTAGGCACCTGCGGTACGTACCGCTATCAGATCGCCGCGGAATGACTCTGGCAGTTCGACATCTTTGCGGAAACAATCGGTACTTTCGCAGATCGGGCCAACCACATCGTATTTCAAGTCTTGCGGGTCGGCACTTGCAGATTGCCGGCTTAAATTCTCTATTTCATGATAAGCCTGGTACAGCATCGGGCGCATTAGTTCAGTCATGCCGGCATCTAACACCAGGAAGTTCTTTTTCTGGCCATTTTTAACGTACAACACCCTCGATATCAGCGAAGCGCTTTGCGCCACTAACGCGCGGCCCAGTTCAAAATGAACTTCCTGTCCGGGTTTTACATTTAAAAAGTCTTTAAATACTTTAAAATAGCTTTCAAAATCACTAACGGTATTGGTGTCGGGGTTGTGATAATCCACGCCCAAACCACCACCGGTATTTAAAACTTTTACCTGTAAGCCATGATCTTCAAACCAGGTTTGTATTTCATTGATACGGATACAAAGGCTTTTATAAACCTCCATATCGGTTATTTGTGAGCCTATATGGAAATGGATCCCTAAAAACTGCAGGTTAGGGCATGAGCGTAAGGCTTCTACTACGTCGTTTAGTTGCCAGGTGTTAATGCCAAATTTATTCTCATCCAGCCCGGTAGTAATAAAGTGGTGGGTGTGCGCGTCAACGTTAGGATTAATACGGATGGCTATGCCTGCTGTTTTACCTTTAGCTTTAGCAAGATCGTTTATAATATGCAGTTCCTGTACCGATTCTACATTGAAGCAGAAGATATCTGCATCAAGCGCCAGGTTTATTTCTTTGTCTGATTTACCAACACCTGCAAATACTACCTGTGTTTTGCTGAAACTATGTTCTATAGCCGCTTTAACTTCGCCACCGCTCACACAATCGGCGCCAAAACCAAACGATTGTATCATGTCTAATACCTTGGGGTTAAAGTTAGCCTTCATAGCATAGTGTACATGAAAGCCATATTTAGCCGAGGCATTATGGCAAGCGGCTAAAGTTTGGCGAAGCACTCCCATGTCATAATAATAAAATGGGGTTTCTATTGATTGAAAACGGTTTATAGTATCTGGATTGAACATTGTCTGGCCCCCTCTAAATCTCCCCCGGTAGGGGAGACTTTTGGTTGTTTCGTTATTGATTTTTTTAAACTCTAAATTATAAATTGGCTGCTGTCTGTAAAGCTCTTTTGATAAAGTCTCCCCTACCGGGGGAGATTTAGAGGGGGCTAAAATAGCCTGCTATGTAAGCTTCTTAAAGCTTCAACCTTATCCGCGGTTTTAACCAATACGGATAGGTTATGGTTACTGCCGCCGTATGATATCATACGCAACGGCAAATGCTTCAGCGCCTCTAACACACGCGACCCAAAACCATGCTTATCTGCAGCAAAATCACCAACAACACAGATAATGGTGTGGTCGGTATCAACCTCGACATCACCAAAGGCTTTAAGCTCGCCTAATATTTCAGTAAGGTGTGTGGTATCATCAATGGTTAATGATACCGCTACTTCTGATGTCGTAATCATATCTATCGATGTTTTATAACGCTCAAATACCTCGAACACACGACGTAAAAAACCATAAGCCAATAGCATCCGGCTTGAGTTTATCTTAATGGCCGTGATGCCGTCCTTAGCGGCGATGGATTTGATCTGGTTCTTTTCGCTGTCGTTAGTTATCAGCGTACCCTTAGCCTGCGGGTCCATGGTGTTTAACAAACGCACCGGTATTTTATATTTCTGTGCGGGGAATACGCTTTGCGGATGCAGGATCTTTGCGCCAAAGTAGGCCAATTCTGCAGCTTCATCAAATGATAACTGCGCGATTGGCTTTGTACCCGTCACTATTCTGGGGTCATTATTGTGCATTCCGTCAATATCCGTCCATATTTGCACCTCTTCGCTGCGGATACCGGCACCAATTAATGACGCCGTATAATCACTACCGCCGCGGCGTAGGTTATCGATCTCGCCAAAAGCGTTGCGGCAAATATATCCCTGGGTAATAAATAAATTATTGCCAGGTGCTTTTGCCAGTAAAGGTATAAGGTGCGAGGTAATATAATCCACAACCGGTTCATTATCCTCATCGGTTTTCATGAAATCCAAAGCGGGTAACAAAACAGACGGTACGCCTATCTCTTTTAAATATACGTGATAAAGGGTTGTTGATAATAATTCGCCCTGTGCCAGTATGATTTTTTCTTCGATAGGTGTAAACAGATCGTTGGCAATACCGCTTAATAATGAAAAATGATAATCAATAACTTCTTTTCCTTGTTCTAAAAACTCGGGTTTGGCAAACAGTTCTTTTATAAAGGTTTCGTACTTGTCTTTTAAAGCCGTTATCATTGCGACAGCTTTAGTTTTATCTCCGGCTAAGTAGGCTTGTCCAATTTCAACCAAACTGTTTGTTGTGCCCGATACGGCTGATAGCACAACAATTTGCCTTTCTGAAGCATCAATAATGTCCAGCAAATTCTTCATTCGCTCCGGACTTCCTACCGACGTTCCGCCAAATTTTAAAACTTTCATTTTTGTTTCTGTTTACCACAATTGATTGATATGTTTTGTATCAACATTGAGGCGCTAAAAATAGGGTTTTAACCACTATATATCACATACTAAAATGACAAAAATTAAATTCGATACAGATGGCCTGAGAGCTATTATCGTAGATGATTTTACGGTTGAAAGCCTTGCCATGGCAAGCACTATTTTTATAATAAATCAACCCCGAATTTTTAATATGACTAAAAAACAGGTCGAAAAAAGACGTATCAGTATGTTTTTCGTAATATTTCTGTTATGTGCTTGCTTGTAAGGAAAATATTATTTTACTTTACCTCAGGTTATTTTAATAGGGGTATTAAATAGCTATAA
>JAQBOP010000320.1 GCA_028287975.1 Mucilaginibacter sp.
ATCCGCAGGCAAAGCCAATTAGCAGATACGCTGAACCGGAAAACCCAACACTGGAACCGGGCCTCTAAAATTATCGCCCTGCTGCTATTCAGCATGGTATTCGGCGGCCTCTGCTTTTATTTCATTATTAAATCATTTTAAATATTATGGAAACGACAAAAAGAACACCTCAATTTTACCGGACACGCAAAGCGCTGCTGGTATTACCCTTATTTATTCTGCCACTGGTTACGTTAGGTTTCTGGAAGCTACACCAGGCGCCCCTTAGCGGACGTGCCGCGCAAACCCCCGGCCTGAATGCCAGTTTACCCGGTGCTAAATTCGACAAGCACGAAAAAGCCGGTAACAAAATGAGCTTCTATGACCAGGCCAAACAGGATTCCGCAAGGGTCAGGTCCAATGACAATAACCCGCTGGTCAAACAATTCGGCTTTAAGCAGCCGGATAAAACCATCAACACAACCACACCGGTAGCAACCAATTATACCGACCCAAACGTTACACGCATCAACCAAAAACTGGCCGACATCAATAAACAGATCAGTCAGCCCATAACAGCACCGGTAACAACGCCACCAATAGTTAAACAGGAGGATAATAAGCAGCTTACCGAACAGGTCAGCCGCCTCGAAGGGTTGATGAAGAACATCAATACCACTCAGGAAGCCGATCCGCAGATGCAGCAGCTCAGCCAAATGCTTGAAAAAATACAGCAGATACAACACCCCGAAATGGTCAAGGCCCCTATAAAAACCGAAACGACTGAAAACGCTTTTAAAGCTATCCCTGCCATCATTGATGGGAACCAGAAAGTCTTACAGGGTGGTGCGGTCCGTTTAAAATTAAACGACAGTTTGACCATCAAAGGGCAGCTCATACCAAAGGGTACGCCCATATTCGGCACGGCCAATATTACCAACCAGCGGCTTTTACTGGAAATCAAAAACATCCGTTTGGGCGAAGCCATCATCCCGGTAAACCTCACCGTGTACAGCGAAGATAGTATGCCGGGCATTCCTGCACCGGAAGCGGAACTGGCCGGGGCTGCCGGTAATGGTGCAGATAACGCGGTTTCCAGTATGCAATTCCTCAGCATGGATCAAAACCTGGCTACGCAAGCCGCCGCAGGCGGTATTCAGGCAGCTAAGGGGCTTTTTTCAAAAAAGGTGCGGCGCATCAAGGTTCATTTGAAAAACGGCTATCCCGTTTTATTAAGGAATAACAGTTTACGGCCATGAGCCTTCATGATGACTTCGACGGGCTGAAACGACAGTTTGAATACCTGGGCTACAATGATCCCGGCCTCCATAACTGCTTGCGGGAGGAACTGGTTTCAGGTACCGACCATTTTACGGTTAGGCACCGTGAAGACAACCACCCGCTAACCCTGATATGCTTTTTTAATATCAGCCGGGACCGGCAGGACGGGCCATTCAAGCTGGACGACTATGATACGCTCCTGGTCAAAGATGATGACCTGATATTAGCCACCCGTTCCTTTACGGGCGAGATCGGTAAAAATGAGATGCGGGAAGTATTGGCCAAAGACGCGATTTACCCATCGCCGGATACCGATACATCGCTTTGGGTATTGAACCCCGAGGGCGTAAAGGAATACCTGCACGAAGGCGCACCCTCACAAATAGATTATTGGAAAAAATTAAACGGAAATAACATGAACGAACAAAATTTAGATTTCCTCAACAACAGCATGAAATACCTGGGTTTCGAGGAAAAAACAGCCGCAGTGATGGACACCAAAATCCGCCAGGGCATCCCTGAGTTTCAGGTAACCGCCCAGCATGATCACTTTAATAACAGTGTGTTTCACACGCTGCATTTTAAAAAGTCAAACGATACGGATATGTACTTTTTTAATAAGTATGACGCCACTTTAAGCAACGGTAAGCCGGAAGAAGACCGAAGCCAGACTTTTTATATCAAGAATGGTCAGGGGTTTACAGCCAAGGAAGCGTTTAACCTTTTGGAGGGCCGCGCCGTTTACAAGGAGTTAAAAAATAAGGAAGGACAGCCTTATACCGCCTGGAGCAAACTGGAACTGGACAAAGAAAAAGATAAGAACAACAATTACCCGGTAAGGCAGTTCTCCAACGGCTGGGGTTACGACCTCGAAAAGTCGGTCAGCCGCTTCCCCGTAAAGGAACTTCAGGACGAGGAACAAAAAGCCGCGCTTTTAAAGTCCTTACAAAAAGGCAACCAGCAGCAGGTCACCATCGACAAAGACGGCAAACCCGAAAAATTCTACCTCGAAGCCGTCCCCAACCTGCGTACCATCAACATCTACGACAGTCGGCGCAACGAAGTTAAACGCGACGCCCTGATCAAACCGGAGTTTAAAATCAAAAAGGAAAAGAAAGAAGACCAATCCCAATCAGAAGACCAGAAACAAGGCAAAAAACGAAGCCGGGGCAGAGGAATCTGACAAAATTTTATCTTTGCAGGCTTAAAAACGAAACAACAGTTTATTTATTCATTCATTAAAATTATCATTATGGAACAAATCGCGAAATTGAAAGAGTTAGTAGCTTCGGCAGAAGCCGATGCCGAAAAATTTAGCAAGGGTAATAATGCCGCCGGAACCAAGCTGCGTAATACGATGCAGCAACTCAAAGTAACCGCTCAAGAAGTACGTACCGCCGTTACCGAAGCAAAAAACAAGAAATAATAACAATTAACAACTGATTTGGGAAAGCCCTGCCAGCATCGCTGGCAGGGCTTTATTATTGGATAGCCCCGCTAAAAAATCGCTTCATATCTTCAGCCATTTTATTTGCTCAACGCAAGAGCCTGCCCTCCCGTTACCCGGCGCTCATTTCCGGATGCCACGGTACCGCTTCACTATACCCGGCCATCCTATGCGCCCACGGGCAGTCAGGCACTTGCTGAGACTTTTAATAATAATCGCAGACCCGGCTAAAAAGGTGAACCGCTGCGCCCGATACCAAAATCGGGGGGCGATCCTCCTTTTTAGCCTTGATAATTAATAGCAAAAGACACCGGAATATGCTGATTAGGCTACCGCCTCATTTGGTCTTTTGTCCGCACGAAGAAATCCCCCTTCGGCATTAAATACTTTCTCAAAAAAATCTTCCTAAGTTTTTCAAGGTGTCCGCCTACAGGCGGACGCGTGTTGGAGCGTATTTTTTTAGCGAAAGTCTTTAATGCCAGCCCCCCGCTCAAATGATAAAGCGCTTACAAAAGACCAAATGAGGCGGCAGCCGAACAGGTCGAAAACAAAAGTTTCATCATTAAAAATTAAAAAAATGAGTACAAAAACAAAAGATGCAAAAGGGGTACAAGGTACAACCGCACAAAAAGGAACAACTGTTAAAACTGAAAACCGCCCGAACATCACAGGCAAAGAAGCAAAGGAGGTCAAAAAGGATGAACCCGCTAAAGATCAAAAACCTGCCAAAACTCCGCAAGTTGAGGCAACCCAAGCAAACGAAGCAAAGACCGATCATTTCGTTACAGCGGATAACCAACCCGCTCACGCTGAACAACAACAGCAAGCCGAAGCAGTAAAAGAAGAACCAAAGGCAGAGATTAAGTACATCAAACCAACGCCGAATTTGGAACAAACCTTAAAAGCAGTTGACGCCCTGCACCGTTGGAGTATCCTGCGCCTTAACCTGTTAGCCCGTATGAAGCAAATAGAAGCTTTTGAAGTGGCTTTGTTGCAGGAAAGCGATGAACTGAACGACAACCCATTTCAGGGTTGCAAGCTGATTATCAGGGATGATAAAAACAGGGAGTTTATTACTACTACACCCGGCTTAATCCGTTTGGTAGCGCAATTTATTTTCAATGCCTGTGGCGAAAAACTGGCAGAAATTGAAGCCAACATTGTATTCCCAAACGCTTAACAACCGAAAATCAACATCCCGATAATTATCGGGATGTTGATTTTCCTATGGTTTCACCTCAAAATCAAAATGCCATGTACGAATTATTTGTAGAACTGACCGACCAGTTATTTTATGAGGGCTACGCAGAGCAATTAGCCAAGGCCGACCCGAGCGCATTCCAAATCGAATTTAACGACTTCTTAAATACGTATAGCTATGAGATGGTTTGACGATTGCCGAACGCTTGAAGAAGTAAAAGCAAAATATAAGCAACTGGCTAAACAGTATCACCCCGACCTGGGAGGAGATACCGCCACTATGCAACAGGTAAATACCGAGTATGCCTATGCGACTGCTAAAGCGGTCAAGGGGGCAAACATGACAGATGAACAAGCCGAAAACGAAATCCTTTCGTCCGAGGCATACCGCAACGCCATTGAGCAAGTTATTCATTTAGAGGGCATCACCATTGAATTGTTAGGCGTGTGGTTATGGGTTACAGGTAGCACTTACCCCGTGAGGGCAACTTTAAAAGCAGCGGGTTTTATGTTCGCCCCTAAAAAACTGGCGTGGTATTTCAGAACCGCAGAGTACAAGGTTTCCAAAGGCGGTAAAAAGTCCCTTGATGAAATTAGGGACAAATACGGTAGCGAGGTCATTCAACAGCATAGAAAACGGAGCAAAAGCAAGGCTATTTATAAACGCAATTAAAGCAACAGGTATGAAAAAGATCAGGATAAAGACCTATACCGCAGTCCTTTTGCATGACAGGGGACGCAGTAGAATTAAAGTGATTTCCCTTAGCGGTAAGCAACGCGCAATCAAAACCATTATGGCAATGGAGAATTGCCCGCGCTCGGCTATTGCCAGCATTACAACATTTAATTTAAAACAAGACGAAAAATGAAAACATTAAATCAGTATAGCACAAAAATATTTTGTGCGCTTATCGACCGTATGAACGGCGGTCAGCATTTGAAAATACAAAACGAACCGTTTATGCCCTTAACGATTGAGCGGGTTGGTGAAAACGTGGACACATATTGGGGCGAGGCAAGTTTATACAGCTTGTGCCACTATTATACGGAGAACGGCGATTTGATGCAGGATCCCGAAATGTGCTTTATTGTAGCCGACCAAAGGGAAGAAGATTTAACCGCATTGGACAAAGTTAAAATTGTGCCCTATCTGTACCAACAGGCGAACTTAGACATCTATGAGGAAAGTATATCTTTCGTAAACAACGAAATGGATAAATACGACCGTACCCTGCAATTACACCACGTAGTCTTTGCTAACCAATGGTTACAGAACATACAAGACCAGGGATTTTTAAAACGTGCAGGACTGCATTAATTAAACCGTCATGAAAATACTATTGTTACTTTTCGGTCTGTTAGTGCGCTACATCATTCGCCGCCGCAGGTTCAACCGCCGAAGCATGGCAGGGGTGCAGGGTTTTAAATCGTATGCCATTGCCATATTCACTATAACCATTGAAAAACTGGCTAATAGCTTAGCAACCCTGTGTATCATATTAGCCGTTATTTTATTCCTGCTCAAATAAACCAACTGCCGGGACACAGACCGCCCGGCAGTTTATCATATCTCCATCACTTCAAAAGACCGCCCGGACTACTTTTTCTTTCCCTCATGCGCCGGAAGAAAAAGTAGCAAAAAGAAATCGGCTTCGTTAAATATCCTGATTAGGCTCCCGCCCCAAATCATTAAACAGGTTGAGTTGTTCTAACTTTGGTATTGCCCCATATTTGCCACTGGTATAGTCTTTGTCAAAGGACGCATCATTTCTGACCGACGGGTCTTTAAAATACAAACTGCTAATGCTGGTTGCACCAGTTTCGTCACGTTCTGCAAATACCATTTGGTCCCTGCGCAAAAATTTCTTAAGCAGGGACGTATTATGACAGGTACAGATTAGTTGAGCACCATTAGGATTATTGTCTTTAGAATTAAATAAGCCAATGATCATTTTAAGCAGATGTTCGTGAAAGCGTGAGTCTAATTCATCTATCCAAAGCATCTTGCGCTCGATGAGCGCCTCCAGGATCACACCTAATAATGCAATATATTTTTGTGTACCAAGCGATTCATCTTTGATAAGATCAAACAGCGTGGTATCAATATGCTTATTTTGATCGTCAAATACCTTATGAGAAGTTTTAAGGTGGAAGTTTTCATCCGCAGCGAACATAAATGTAACAAAGCTTTCAGATAAGCCAGATCTGGCGACCTTCTCTTTTACAGCAGCTTCGATACCCAAAAAACCAAGGTCTGATTTTAGAATGATATCATGTATTCTCTCCCGGTAAACAGGATTTTTTAAAAGGTTACCGGTATGATTAATTAGCCGTTCATTATCGCCGTCAAATATAACCAGCGAGTTTGAAAACCATTGCGAGATTGTTAGACCGAGTGATACATTGAATTGTGAGAGTACTGAAATGAACAGGGCGTTAGACCTAACCATTTCTCTAAGCACGTCAATTTTGTTTTTTGGTTCATTAAGCAGGCGCTTGTCTACATTCAGGGTATTATTGTGTCTTTCAAAGAGTTCTTCTTCCTTTCTTTTATCCGTCATATAGAGCCATTCATGATGAATTTCTTTACGACTGATGATAAAGCCATATCTGTACCTAATCTCCTTAATTACAAAAATGACTTCAAACGAACTGGGGTAGGAAAGACGGCTTTTAGTCAAACGGAATGGTTGCGTATCAATATCTTCACTTGCCAGGCTTTCTTTTGAGGAGGTTAGCACAAATTGTTGCATAAATCGAAAAGCCTTCAGAAGATTACTTTTCCCCGTCGCATTAGCACCATATATGATTCCACATTTAACAAGCTTAAGATCACGCATGTAGATAGGGTAAAATACGTTACCCGGGTTCTCTTTTATCGTGCCTGCATCCATACGGAAGCGCGTATTATTTTTAAAAGAAAGATAATTTTCGACCGAAAACTCAATTAGCATAATAGAGTTATTAACATTTTGTGCTTATTTCACAGTAGACCGCTAATATAATGCATTAGATGTGGAGAAATATAATCTTATTTTGTGAAAATTTCACAAAATCACAAGTTTATTACAATTACCTTTGATTGTACGGAAAAGATAATCAGATAGTTTCACTTTAAAATTACGCATCATGGCAGACTGTAACAAATTATTTCTTGACTATAATAAAGCAATTACCCCGACAAGCACGCAAAGGCAAACCATGAAAACGTCCCGTCAGTCGCTCGAAAAGAAGATCGCGGATAAGCTCTATGAAAAACTGGGGATGCGTGTTACTTTTTATACTCAAGGCTCTGATGCGCACAAAATGAAGACCATTATCATTAAGGAAGATGGAACTTTCGATTCAGACAGGGGTGTCTATTTGCCGAGTAAGCCAAGCGTTAGTGGTGAAACTGTACAGGGCTATATTTATGATGCGGTAAAAGATCACACCAAAGCGGGCGCACAGCATCGCAAAAAATGCATCCGGGTTATTTTCCAATGTGAGTATAATATTGATTTCCCGGCTTATTATGAGGTAGACGGCGAAGACTTTGCCTATATGGCTGTTAAAGGACAAGATTGGATTAAAGACGATCCATGGCACCTGATCACATGGCTGGAAAAATATAAGGATGCAGGGGGGCAGTATATCAGGATGATCAAATACCTAAAAGGTTGGGCCTCGAAACGTAAATCCAATGGCAAGATGCCGAGCGGCATCGCGCTTGCGGTTTGGACAGCCAGGCATTTTTCTGTGGAAGCCGACCGGGATGATAAATGTTTATTGAAATTGCTAAAGGCAATTAAAGCCGCAGTGCAATATTCAGTTACCTGCTATGCTCCGGTTGAACCGTTCGACGACCTGACCGCTAAATTAAGTCAGGCGCAAAAAGATAACTTTCTGGAAGAGTTGACACTGTTTTGCGACGATGCAGAAAAAGCAATAGATGAAGAGGATCAGTTAAAGGCGTCTAAAATATGGCGCAAATATTTAGGTAGCAGATTTCCTGAAGGTATTAGTGAAGAGGATGAGAAACGTGCCAATGCACTATTAGCTTCCGCTTGGATAGTGACCAGCGGTGCTTATTTGGGGCGGGACGGCAATATTAATTCCACATCAGGAGTTCCACATTTAGGGCATCGAAATTATGCCGACTAAGCAATATTATATACCCTTTAAGGGTATCAACCCGGTGAAGGTTTTATACGAAGAAAAGCATTTGCTTGAAAAAGCATATGATTTTTTAAAGGTTGCTATACGTGGTAATATGTTGTACGCCACGGGCTATTGTCAGCCAAGCGAATATTCTGTTGTGTATGAATACAAGCTTAGGTTTAGTCCCGGTATGAAACCAAAGGTTTTTGCAATACAGCCGCAAATCGCTTACCATAATGATATTCACATGTATAGCAGTGACCATAGTTTATGCTTGTACTATCCAAAAGATTACAGCTTTACAAATTTGTCGCATTTATTTAACACCATCGTTCCCTGGACGCACGAGTGGTTTTTATACTATGAGCTTTATTTACTGAAAGGCAAATGGTTGCACCCTTACGTAGATCATAAAAAAATATGACAATGGATTTTAAACCACACATTTTTATCGGTTCTTCTAAAGAAGGACTACCAATTGCCGAGGGTATTAAAAATCGGTTGAAAGATTTTGCAGAAATTAAGTTATGGACAAGAGCGTTTGATATAGGAAAAAGCAACTATGAAAATTTAACAACACAGATTGCCTTGTACGATTATGCGGTATTGATCGCTACAGCTGATGACACTATCACCTCAAGAAAAAAAACGTCTAAAGGCGCGAGAGATAATGTTCTATTTGAGTTTGGTTTATTCGCCGGAGGGTTGGGCCGTTCCCGTGCATTGTATGTGTTAGAAAAAGGTGTAAAAATACCGAGCGATCTGTTAGGTATTACATTTCCAACCATAACAAAATCTGATGCCCCCGATTTTATAGCCACTTTAGACAATTGTGTGGAAGATATAAAAAAGCACATAGCCGACAAAGAAAGTACATTTGATCTAGGCTTTCTGCCGTCAACAGCGTTGGCCTATGGTTATTTTAATAATTTCGTAGAAAAAACGATTAAGCGGTTATTAGAGGATAGAGCGGCTAAAAAAGAATTTATCATTCAAAATAATCAAACTTTCCAAATTAAAGAATTAAAATTCACCATACTGCTACCCAATGACCTGAGTGATGATATGTTTAAAAAGGTCGTAAGTAAAAGATTAAAGGATGGCTGGTTAAAATTAAAGGTTGACCCGAAAGACGATGTGCGTGATTATGATTTTTCTGTTGATATTTCAAAAGCGGCAAATGGTGAAATGCACCTGGTAGATATTCCATTTACATTAAATGCGCTAAATATGGCTATTGAGCTTTATTCAACCAAAGAGCATTTAGGAAAAAACGTGCGCGAAACTTTATTAGAGTACCGGGAGATCAGGAATTTTAAAAGAACGCTTGAGTATCTGATTAAAAAAAGCTCCATAGCCAAAGGCATTGTTGGCATTGAAATAGTTGATATCTAATACCATATATTCCGCCAGATCACATATTCGAAGCCTTAATATTATGCCAATAGAAAAAATACCCACCGTTGCTACCAAAAGTTTGGACGAAAGTTTTGACGAGCATATCCGAGACGATTTTAATGAACGTATTTTGTTTTCCGCACCATTTGGCGCAGGTAAATCAACTTTCCTGAAACACTATTTTGATCGTCATGACGATTTTGTCGTATTGAAATTATTTCCTGTGAATTACTCTATTGCGCAGAACCAGGATGTTTTTGAATTAATTAAATATGACTTACTATATGAGTTATTAAGCAAATACCCTGATGATGTTCAGCTTGAGCAGGAGCAATATTCCTGGTTACTGATCAGTCAGATGTTTTTATTGCATCGGATGAAAATAGACCTGCCTCTTAAGCTTATGCTGAAAGCTGCGGGTGCCGTTACAGGAACGCCGGTTCCGGAAAAAGAAACCATTGACGGGATTACAACTGCAATTGGGGAATTTTCCGATTTTAAAGGTAAAATGAACACTACCGAATGGGATCAGCTAAACAAGTATATTCAGTCGTTTAAAAATAAAACCGGCCATGTTCATGAGTCTGATGATATTACTGAACTTATCATTAATATGCTTGAGCGCGTGAATACCGCAAAAATTGTAGATGACAGCGAAAAAAAGGTTACCACTGTGTTGCTGATAGATGATCTGGACAGGTTAGATCCTGAACACGTATTTAGGCTCTTTAATGTATTCTCTGCTCACTATGATGATGTTACGGAAACCAATAAATTTGGCTTCGATAAGATCGTTTTTGTTTGCGATGTAAATAATATACAGCAGATGTTTAGCCACCGCTACGGTATTAGTGTCGAGTTCAATGGCTATAT
>JAQBOP010000010.1 GCA_028287975.1 Mucilaginibacter sp.
ATGGGTGTGTCCAAACTCGATATTAAAAGCCTGAAGCAGGTGCCGTCGGTTTTTGGCGAGGCTGATGTTTTGCGGGTGGTGTTAACTTTGCCGGGTGTGCAAACCGTTGGCGAGGCCAGCACAGGGTTTAATGTAAGGGGAGGGTCGGCAGATCAAAACCTGATCTTATTAAACGATGCTACTATTTACAATCCCTCTCATTTTTTTGGCTTTTTCTCGGCGTTCGATCCAGACATTGTACAAAGCGTTGAGCTGTATAAAAGCAGCATACCCGAAAAATTTGGCGGCAGACTTTCTTCCGTCCTTGATATTACCGAACGCGAAGGGAACAAGAAGAAATTTACAGGCACTGCCGGAATCGGCTTGATAACAAGCCGTTTTAATATCGAGGGCCCGATAGGATCGGATAAAACGTCGTTTATACTGGGTGCGCGTACTACTTATGCCGACTGGCTTTTGAAATCCCTTCCGGCCGCTTATGCCCACAGCCGCGAATCATTTTATGATATTAACTTTAACATTAGTCATAAAATTGATAATAAGAACAATTTATACCTTACCACTTATATGAGTGATGATAACTTCAGGTTAAATAGCGATACCACTTATAGTTATGGCAACCGTAACGCTACATTAAAGTGGCGGCATAACTTTAATAATAAACTTTTTAGTGAAATTATAGGCGGGTACGATTATTACGAATACAGCATTGTAAGCACCGCAAATAAAGTCGACGCCTTTCGTTTTAATTCAAATATAAGCCAGGCAAACTTTAAAACTAACTTCACTTACTACCTAAATCCAAAGCATACGGTGACCTTTGGTTTAAGTACGATCCGGTATCAGGTCAATCCGGGCAGTAATATGCCTTTTAATAGTAATTCACAAGTTGCGCCAACTACTATCGAGCAGGAACAGGCGCTGGAAAGTGCATTATATGCTGGCGATAAATTTGATATTACGCCCTCGTTTTCTATCAGTGCAGGCTTAAGATATTCGTTGTATAATTACCTGGGCCCGCATACGGTCAACTATTATGCGCCCAGCGAGCCCAAAACCACCAATAGTTTAGTAAGCAGCACGCCGTATAGCAGCAACAATGTGATCAATACTTATCATGGCCCCGAAATAAGGGCTTCGGCCCGCTATATTTTAGGAGATGATTTTTCGGTTAAGGCCAGTTATAACACACTTAGGCAGTATATTCATTTATTGTCAAACACTACAGCAATTTCGCCGACCGATGTCTGGAAACTAAGCGATCCGAATATAAAACCTCAATTTGGCGACCAGGTATCATTGGGATTGTATAAAAATCTAAAATCAAATACTATCGAAACCTCTGTTGAAGTTTACTACAAAAACTTAAAAAATTACCTGGATTATAAAAGCGGCGCCACGCTGGTTTTGAACCCGCATATTGAAACAGATGTGCTGCCTACGCATGGCAAAGCGTATGGTATTGAATTCCTGGTTAAAAAAGCAACCGGACAGTTGAATGGCTGGATAAGCTATACCTATTCGCGTACCTTCTTAAGGCAGGATAACCCTGCTGTAGGGCCGCTTATAAATAACGGCGCTTATTACCCTGCAAATTATGATAAACCGCACAGTGTTAATTTTATAGGCAACTACCGGTTCTCTCATCGCTATAGTGTATCGCTGAATACCATTTACAGTACAGGGCGCCCGATAACTTATCCCATCGCTGTTTATAATTACGACGGGTCGCAACGGGTATTGTACTCCGAAAGGAACCTTTATCGCATACCGGATTACTTCAGGACTGATTTTTCAATCAATATCGATGGCAATCATAAAGTACACCAATTTTTTCATAGCTCATGGACAATTGGCGTTTATAACCTTACAGGCCGCAATAACGCCTATTCAACATATTTTTCAGAACAGGGTGGTCAGATCAATGGTTATCAGCTGTCGATTTTTGCCAACCCTATTCCGTTTGTTAATTATAATATCAGATTTTAATGTCGTACCTAAATAATCAACAGCCGGCAAAACCAACAATGAATATGAATAATATTCGTGCGATCATGATATTTTTCATCGTATCTCTTTCCCTTTCGGTAAGTAGCGCGCAGGTTATTGATAAGCTGCAAAAGAGCTTTTCCGATTACCAGGAAAATAATTTCCGAGAAAAAGTATATGTTCATGTAAATAAAACCTTTTATGTGACGGGGGAAATCCTTTGGTTTAAGGTTTATTCGGTTCAAGGCCGGGCAAATGAGCGAAACACCATTAGCAAAGTAGCATATGTTGACGTGCTTGACAACAACCATTTGGCCGTGATGCAGGCCAAAATCGCGTTGAAAGACGGGAAAGGAAACGGCTCGCTATTTATACCTGTGTCAATAAAAAACGGCAATTATCAGCTGCGGGCTTACACCAACTGGATGAAGAATTTTGGCGCCGATTGCTTTTTTGAAAAACAAATAACTGTTGTTAATCCGCTGAGGACGCCTGCCGTCCCGGTAAATGCTGAAATACCTTCGTATGATGTTCAATTTTTTCCCGAAGGCGGGCACCTGGTAGCCGGTCTTGCCGGTAAAGTGGCTTTTAAAATAACCGGGGCAGATGGTAGAGGCGTTGATGGTTCGGGTACGATAACCGACGAACAAGGCAATATCGCAGCACGTTTTAAAACGCTTAAATTCGGGATCGGCAGCTTTGTATTTACTCCTGCCGGTCATCATGTTTATAAAGCAGCTGTTAGCATAAATAACCAGGTTATGATTAAGGAGTTAGCTGTGAGTGAATCCGGGTATGTGTTGCGTTCAACGGCTGCCGGCGAAGGGTGGAATGTTAAGATTCAGCGTGCGGGCATTGCGGCAACTGAAAGCTTGTTTTTATTGGTGCACAGCCGTAACGCGGTAAAAATAGCCCGTGAGGTTATTTTTATGAATGACAGCGCTGGTTTTGAGATCGATAAAAACAAACTGGATGACGGTTTAAATTATGTCACATTATTTGACGCCCGGCAAAGGCCGTTATGCGAAAGGCTGATCTTTAAACGTCCGTCGAAAAAACTGATAATTGATGCGAGGGTCAGCAATGAGGCTTACAACATACGTAATAAGGTTAGCCTGGCAATAGCAACCCGTAGCCAGGATAATAGATCAGTTGCCGCAAATTTATCTGTAGCGGTTTATCGTGAGGACGGACTGCAAAATAACGAAGCCGGACATATCAACAGTTATATATGGCTTGGCGCCGACCTTAAAGGGCATATTGAATCACCGGATTACTATCTTGAAAATACTGATGCTGAAGCAGATGAGGCGCTTGACAATTTAATACTTTCGCAAGGATGGACACAGTTCGACTGGAATAATACGCTGTCGGTAAAGCCGACAGCGCTCAAATTTTTACCGGAGTATACAGGCCACATCATCACCGGACGTGTGACTAATACCATAAACCGCGAACCGGCAAAAGGCGTCGTTGCTTATTTAAGCGTACCGGGCAGCCGTCAACAATTATATATTGCGAAAAGCGATTCAACAGGCCGGCTTCTTTTTAACGCTCACGACCTCTATGGCCCCGGAGAGATCATCGTTCAAACCAATACACAATATGACAGCACATACCATGTTGATATATTAAGCCCTTTTTCGGAACAGTATTCGGCTACGCCAGTCGCTTCCTTTACACTAACTTCCGCGTTAGAACGTGTGATCGCGGAAAGCAGTGTTAATATGCAGGCAGAAAATATTTTTAAGGGCAGCCTGCTTAAACAGTTTTACCTGCCCCAGACGGACAGCATACCATTTTATGATAAGCCTGTTAAAACTTACTTACTGGATAACTATACCCGTTTTACCACGATAGAAGAGGTATTACGGGAATATGTTACTTCAATTTCGGTATCAAAAAAACAAGGCAAATTCACTATTAAAATGTATAACGTTGATAAGCCATTAAACGGAAAACCTATTGTTTTATTAGATGGCACACCAGTTTTTGATGCTGATAAGATATTTTACATTGACCCGTTAAAAGTAAAACGGCTGGATGTGGTTTCAACTGACTATTTGTACGGACCGGCGGTGCTAAACGGAGTAATGAGCTTTATAACCTATAAAGGCGATATGAACGGGTTTGAAATAGATCCCCGCGCGGTAATTTTAGACTACGACGGCCTGCAGCAGGAACGCAAATTTTATTCGCCGGTTTATGATACCGATCAACTGCTAAAAAGTACCATACCTGATTTCAGAACAGTTTTATACTGGAATGCAGATGTCAATACTACACAGGGCGTTAATAACCTGACATTTTATACAAGCGACCGGCCCGGGAGATACATAGGCGTTGTTGAGGGGAATACAGCCAGCGGCGAAGCCGGCAGTGGGTACTTTACCTTTGAAGTAAAAAAATAAGATTTAATAGACAAAAATAGTTGGTAAGACCTTTGTAATAAACTGTGTTACAATTAGATATAAGGAACAAATTGAAATCGATTTCAATTTGTTTTTTTTGTTTTATGAAATCATCAAAAAAAGGCGTGTTTAAACTGTAAAAGCACCGCAGTTATTAGATGGGGCAAGCAGAATAATAAGCAGCGTTATAAGTGTAAAGCCTGTGGTTTATTGTTTATACGCCAGCATGCCGGAGTAAAGGATAAGAACAGGTTTGTGTGGTTTGAGGATTGGGTAATTGGCCGTCAAACATTCAACCAGATTAGTGAAGAAAGTGGATATACCACCAGGACGTTAAGCCGATATTTTCATGCGTATCTATCCAAATCACCTGTCTTTAGCGTTTATCCTTCAGAACGTGTTAACTTGTTAATAGATGGCACGTATTTCACCAATGATCTATGCCTGATCCTCTACCGGGACAACACGATAAAGTTCACCCAGTTGTATAGGCTAACTAATGGTGAATGGTATGAAGAACTTAAAGAGGATCTTGAAAATCTGCTTAAGCTCGGTGTGCAAATTGAAAGCATAACCTGTGATGGACACAAGGCGCTGCTTAAGGCGGTCCGTAAAGTGTGTAAGCAGGCGATTGTCCAGCGCTGCCTGGTACACATACAGCGAATGTGCAGGATATGGCTTACTTCCCGGCCACAAAGCCAGCCTGGGATTGAATTAAGGCGTATTGTTTCTAAGCTTCACCTGATCAAAACAATAACAGACCGGGACTATTGGATAGTTAGTCTTGTTAATTGGCATGATCAGCATCAGGCATTTATTAATGAAAAAAGCTTTAATACTGACAGCAGCCGTTATTGGTATAAACACAAGCTGTTGCGCCGCTCATTCATGGTCATTAAAAAGGCCTGGCCTGATATGTTTCATTACCTGGATAATCCGCGTATCCCCAAATCGACCAACGGCCTTGAATCCTTCTTTGGTCACCTTAAAGGAAACTTAAATATACATCGTGGATTGTCACATGCCC
>JAQBOP010000017.1 GCA_028287975.1 Mucilaginibacter sp.
TCATCGGTATGCTGCGCATAGCGTCCAGGTCATGGTCAAAGCGCTCGATTATTACATTAATATCAATATTGCTTACATCAACTTTTTTGGAGCGACCGCAAGCTGTTAATAGTAAACTCGTCAGAAAAATTAGGTAAATTTGCTTTGCTGTGATGGAATTGAAGATCATTTTTTGTTCTTTTAGCAAAATTAATTTTTTAACTCGCATTCACATAAGCAAATTGATATCATCTGTAATATGAAGATCGCACTGGCACAGCTTAATTATCACGTAGGTAATTTTGAATCGAACACAAATAAAATTATTGACCATATCCATCAGGCGAAGCAACAAGAAGCCGACCTGGTGGTATTTGCTGAATTGTGTGTTTGCGGTTATCCGGCACGCGATTTTTTAGAGTTTAAAGAGTTTATCGGTCTTTGCGACGAAGCTGCAAAAAAAATCGCTAATGCCTGCCAGGGGATAGCCTGCATTATCGGGCTGCCAACTTTTAATAATAACCCCGAAGGTAAGGAGCTGAATAATTCAGCCTATTTTATCGAGGACGGACAGATAAAAGCTATTGTAAATAAAGCATTACTTCCCAATTACGACATATTTGACGAATATCGCTATTTTGAGCCATCAACTCAGTTCAGTTGCATTGATTTTAAAGGACACCGTATTGCGCTGACTATATGCGAGGATCTATGGAATACCATCGAGAACCCATTATATGTTACCCGCCCAATGGATATGCTGATCAAAGAGCAGCCTGATGTTATGATCAATATTGCGGCTTCGCCTTTCGCATACAATCATGACGAGGAGCGTATTGCCATATTGATGGATAATGCCAGGCGTTACGGGTTACCTTTATTTTATGTAAATCACGTGGGTGCGCAAACTGAACTGATATTTGATGGCGGATCGCTTGTATTTGATAATACAGGAGAGCTGGTTGACGAACTGCCTTACTTTGAGGAAAATGTTGCCTATTATGTACTTGGAGATAAATCAGAAATAGCCTTACAGCAGCCTCCAACCCTTCAGAAAGAGCGGCAAAGTAATATAGAACAGATACACCAGGGATTGATACTGGGTATAAAGGATTATTTTTATAAATCAGGCTTTAAGAGCGCCATATTAGGATTATCAGGGGGTATCGATTCGGCGGTTGTTTGTGCGTTGGCTGCAGAGGCTCTTGGTCCGCAGAATGTGATGGCTGTATTGCTTCCGTCGCGTTTCTCAAGCGACCATTCTGTAAAAGATGCAGAAGATCTGGTTAAAAATATTGGCTGTAAACACGAAATAATACCTATCAGACATATTACCGAGGCATTTGAAACTTCGCTTCATCCTCAGTTCAAAAATTTGCCATTTAATATCGCCGAGGAGAATATACAATCGCGCAGCCGGGCGGTAATTCTGATGGCTATGTGTAATAAATTTGGCTATATTTTATTAAATACATCAAATAAAAGCGAAGCTGCGGTAGGCTATGGTACCTTATATGGCGATATGTGCGGCGGCATTTCGGTAATCGGTGATGTTTATAAGACACAGGTTTTTGAGCTGGCCAGATATCTTAACCGTGAGCGCGAAATAATACCTGTCAACACCATTATTAAGCCGCCATCAGCAGAATTGCGGCCTGATCAGAAAGATACAGATTCCCTGCCGGAATATGATGTGCTTGATCCCATATTGATGCAATATATCGAAAACAAGTGTTCATCAGGCGAGATCATTAAAATGGGTTACGATGAGCAAACCGTGCGCAGGGTTTTAAGGCTGGTTAACCTGGCCGAGCATAAACGCTATCAAACACCGCCTATATTGAGGGTATCGCCGAAGGCGTTTGGTATGGGCAGGCGCATGCCTATCGTAGGAAAATATTTGTCATAAATATTTGTTCAAAAAATAAATTTTTACAATTAAACTCTTTATGCTGTAAAATGTCTAATTGAAAAATAAAGGGAAAAATAGCCATGAAAACATCAATCTACCGGGTACTCGGGTTCTTAATTATTTCAGGATTATCGGCATGCAGCAGCTACAATTATTATACTGCCGGTCTCAATAAAACCAATATGAGCCAGTACCAGTCTTTCGCCTGGATATCGCCCGAAGGGCAAAGTGATAATAAACCTACTGCGAGTGCTGTTGCCGACCTTAAAATTAAAGATGCTGCCGTAGCCTCGCTCACTACTAAGGGATTAAGGCTGCAAAAAAACAATCCTGATCTGCTGGTGACTTATACCGCAAAGGTTGGACTTGGTTCAAAAACCGTTTATTACTCAACTTATTATGGTACCGGTTTTTACCCCGGGTTTGGATTAGGCTGGGGTTGGGGCTACCGCCCATATTATTATGGCTTTGGGTATCCTTTCGCTTATTATGGTGGATTAACCGCTGTTGATAAAGAACATTATAAAGAAGGAACAATCATTATTGATTTGATTGACACTCATACCAAAAAGGTTGTATGGCGTGGATTTGGAGTAGGTGAGGTTCATCACAACGTTCAAAAGAACATTGACGATATACCTAAAGTAGTAGAGGGTATTATTAACCAGTTACAACTATCTTCCGGACGCAGATCGTAATAGTTATATAATTTATCGTCTTTTGATTATCCTCGATGCCCTAGGTAGCGGGGATTTTTTATGCAGGTAATTATAGTTTTACAAATTTAGAGTGATAGTGAAAGATAAAGTATTAGCAATACTTGCAGCAAGCAGCGCTCTGAAAAAGAATAGCAAACCTATTAAGTTACAATTTCACAAATTTGTTTTCGCCGACAAGATTTTGCGTTTTATTATTGATCACCCGAACAAGGTATGTGCCGGGCTGCAAATTGCTGATATTGCCCTGCCAGCCAGGTTGTGAGGATGTAATTTGCTTTATCATAATGCCCGAACTGCTCATAAACCGGATACTGTAAGAAGTGTTTCCAGCAGATTGCTCAGCAATAGCCAAACTAATGTTATTGGTTGCCGGGTTAGGGTAGATACTGAGCTTATTGTCACCGCCTTTATTGCCCTTGCCGTCAATAAGCACCGCAACCACTTTTGAATAGGTAATGGTATTATTAAGGTCTTCCTGTTTCAAACGGTAAAGGTTTTGGCCGTTAAGAGCATTTTTATCCACCAGGCTGTAGTTTCCGGCCCCGGTGCCCTGCAAGCCGCCAACTACATCGAAAGTTGTTCCGCCATCGTTACTGCGTTCCACGGTGAAGTTGGTATAATTTTGTTCGTTTTCAGTATGCCAAACTACTTCCACATGTGATGAACTGCCTATTCTGGCCGCATTAAAATCTAACAAATGATAAGCCAGGGCGGGGTTTTGGCGTATAACCAATGTAAAACGTTTGCTGCCAAATGTAGCGGGATTGGTTCTATCTATGGTAAATTGATAGAGGGAATTTGCTTTCA
>JAQBOP010000022.1 GCA_028287975.1 Mucilaginibacter sp.
AAACTCGGCCGGCCTTACTGCTGCCATGCCAATTTCTACTATCATACGTCCTTCAAGAATATCTATACTGGTCATGGTTTCATTAAGGCCAACGTTTACAAAAAACGCGTCTTCTGGCTTGGCCCCTTGTAATGCTCCGGCACGCCATTGCAGGATCAAAAAGTTCTGCACCATCATTTTAAGTTTGGTCCAGGTATTGGCATCATTGTTTTCAAATACAAACGGGAAGGTTGCCTTCTTTACTGATTCTTCAACCATGATGAAGAAACGCCTAACGGGAATATACCGCCATTCGTTATCATTACCAGCAAGCGTACGTGCGCCCCAAACCAGTGTGCCTTTACCTGTGAAGGCCCTGATAGCGTTGATAGATTTACCCGTTGACGTAACGTTCATATCGTCCTGATCGCTGTTATCAATTTTTACCGCAGGGCCTATTACGTTATTCAGGCTCACATTAGCCGGAGCTTTCCAAACGCCCCGGGCATTATCAACAGCGGCATATACACCAGCAATTGCGCCCGATGGCGGGATAGTGCGCATTTTAAGAATTGCAGCTGAATCTACATTGCTAAAAAAGGTATTACCGGTAAACAAAGCCTGCTCTGCCTGGCTTTCATAAAACAGTACGCTGTTGAGTATTGAACCAAAGTAAGATAATAACGTGGTAAGCGTCGCCTGCACAGCAAAAATGGCTTCAAGCGCGCCGGTATGATCGTTTGAGAACGCGCCCGGATTTACGACAACATCCGCATAGGCTTCTTTATTAAGCCAATCGGTGCCGTCTATTGCTGCGTATATGGCGCTTGGGTCACGGGCGCCCATGAGTGTTATCAGGTCAGCATTTTTTTCAAGGCCAACAAGGTCAACAATCGCATTTGTAAGCTTGGTATCTGCCTTTGCCCTTTTGACGTCTACATTTAATGGAGACGTAGCTACGAGCGTTGTTTCTAACTTATGGAATGAATTAGCCATAGCGGCCAGTAAATTCATGTAGTTGGTTAACTGCACCTCTACATTTACATTCTTAGCGACATCTGTAGCATAAGTTGTCAGATAATTACTGATCTCTGCTGTTCCATTTAATCGCAACAGGTTCTGATCAGCAGCCGCGCTAAAAATTTCTGATAAAACCAGGTTGGTATCGGTTATATTGCTTTGCAGACCGGTAACCAATGCGGCCTCGGTGGCGTTTTTTGAAAACGTGGTATAATCAGCTATAGGAACAGCGGGCGTACTGTCATCCTGGAATGCCAGCTGTCTGAAATCAACATTAATAGTATAACTGGTCACTATCCACGGATAATAAGCTGCGCCATAGTTCAGGCTATTTATACCTGTCGCGTTCCTGAAATTATCTATCGGTTTTAAAGACGGGCTTGAAGCCTGATCGCCTTGCAAAACATCAAATATCGAGAACCGGTCCTGCATTTTAGCACACAATGCCAGCGCCTGGTTTTGCAACTGGCTAAAGTTTACCAGATCCGGCGCATTAGTTACATCAACAAGCTCAACCGCGTCAGGAAACAAAATAAGCGTTGGCTCATCATAGGCGCTTAATGCGGCAATGCCGTCAGATATCGGCTGAAAAGTTACAGCGTCTGAATATGATCCGACAGAAACGATATAACATGGGCCGCCACCATTGTCAAAATATTGCATTAACGAGGTATGCAGCAAAAATCTTTTATCGGGCTTAATACCCAGTATATGATTTGAAACCTGGTTTATGGTTACTGTAAAACTTTTTTGAACATATTCTACCCCAAAAAGGCTTTCAAATTCCAATAATGAGGTTACGCGGGTCGGTATGTCGGTTAATGATTTACCGTCAAGTGTTAAGGCAAATTGCGTATACCCGATAAACGCCGGTATAGCGGTTGCGACTTCGGCTACAGATGGCGGAAAAAGCGCTATTTCCTGCACATATACTCCGGGTGTTTTATAAGCCATGATTAATAATTTTAAGATTGAACCATTTTATGACTAAAACGCAGAATGATAAACTCTGCCGGCCTTACTACGGCCATACCAACTTCTACTATCATGCGCCCCTCAAGGATATCCAGCGAGGTCATGGTGGTACCCAAACCAACATTTACAAAAAACGCATCCTCAGGTTTCGCTCCTTGCAATGCTCCCGCGCGCCATTGCAGCGTCAGGAAATTTGAGATCATGCCGCCTACCTTTGACCAGGTAGTACCGTCATTCGGTTCAAAAACAAATGGCTGAGTTGAGTTTTTAACTGATTCTTCAACCATGTTAAAAAAGCGCCTGACGGATATGTATTTCCACTCGTTATCATTACCTGCAAGCGTACGCGCGCCCCAAACCAATACACCTTTACCTGAGAATGCCCTTATTGCATTTACTGATTTACCTGTGCTGGTGATATTCATATCTTCCTGGTCGCTGTCATCAATTTTAACCATTGGTGCCGATACCATGTCAAGGCTTACGTTGGCGGGTGCTTTCCATACACCGCGTGTACTGTCAACCCAGGCATATACGCCTGCTATAGCTGCTGCAGGCGGTAAGATAATAGCAAACTGATTGATCTGCTGTTTGATGGTATTGTACAGGTCGCTGTTTAGGTGATACAATGATTTGATGGTATTGCTATTATCACGTAATACTGTTGCTGCGGGAAAATCAGTATTTGTAACTCCGGTGCCCTGGGCCACAACTTGCTTGCTTTCGTCAAGATAATATGTAAGTGTGGTTTGCAGCCATGGATAATAAGCCGTGCCGTAACTCAGGTTATTTACGCCGATAGCTGTTCTGAAGGCATCTGCTAATGTTGCAAAATCACTTTTTCCTTTGCCGGCCGGTGCTATATACGGATCTATTAATACCACTCTGTCTCGTAAAAACCCGGCCTGGCTAAGCGCGTCGGTATATAAGCCATAATACTGGCTGGCATCGGTAAGATTTACAGCATCGGTATATAATAAAATAGTAGGTTCATCCTCTTTCTGCACGGCTGCCATCGCATTATGCAGGTCGGTATTTGTTGGCGTAACTCCCGAACCGGTTTGTCCTGCTGAGGAAACATAACAAGGGCCGCCGCCGTTAGCAAAATAAAGCTGGAGGCAATAATACATCCTGAATTTCAGGCCGATATACGGGTCTGTAAGCGCGGTATCTAATGAAAAAGTACTGCCACTTTTATTAATTTTAACGCCAGTACTGCCGGTAGTTATAAAAACGGTATTCTCGGCATAGCCAAAGATCTGTTCATACTCTTTTAACGACTTGATCCTGGTGGGATTGTTTAACAATGATACCCCGTTATAGGATATGTTTTGTGTATAACCAATAAATGCGGGTATAGCCGTTTCAACTTCGGCCACCGATGGAGGTAGGAGTGAAATCTCTTCCACATAAACACCTGGAGTTTTGTATGTTGCCATTTTGTTTAGTTACTTATTGTTACATGTATATTTCTGAGAAAATTTGGTTTATTTCCGGTTTTATCATTGCTGCTGATGGATTAGGCAAGTCATCAGTAGTATTATTACCACTTCCGTCCGGTACCTGAACAGAGATAAATCCTTGCCGGGTAAGCGGTAAGGAATTAGCACTGACAGATGCCGCGCCAAATGACTTACCGACGTATCGCCAAAAGGTAGCGCGGTTTTTAAACCGCAGGCTAAATACCGGCGATGTCAGCGAACCATCCGGGTTAAGCAAATTATAGGCGCTATCGCTGGTTTTAGTCACGATATCGATAAAAGCCCAGGCCGATGAATTTTGCGAATAATAAAAGGGGAAATCCTCTTTATAACTGTTATCGGCAGTAGCTATATGTGCGTAGTATAAACCTTCCGGAAACGTGCTCAGATCAGCTTTTAATTGGTTAAGATCGCCTGTTTCTGTTACTGTAGTTACGTTTATGGTATTACCAAACCGATCTTTTAAGATAAGCGTGGGCAGCTTGCCTGCAACGGTTACCTGGTAGTTAAAAATTCGGCCCATGCGGCGCACCATATCCGGGGCTCCAGCATATAACAATGGCTTTTCATTTACCAGCGGGTCGGTTATCCAGTTTCCCGCAAGTGCGGCGGCCGGGTCAAGATTGTTTTTTTTCTGTGCGATAAATAATTTAGTTGGCACTGCCTGGTTATTTACCAGCATATCGCCGGGATAATAATTGGTACCACCTGCATAAACAGCGGGTGTAGCGGTTATGAAAGGAAAAACACGTTTAGAGAATGCCGCATCGTTGGTAAAATAATATACCATGTCAACAGGCAGTTGCAAAGGCAAAGCACTGTAGTTGGCAAAAAGACCGTCTACCACGGTAACATAAAAACTGAAAGTGGTAGTATCGTTGGGCTTTATTTCGGGCAGGTTCAGCGCATCGGTCTGCGTGTAACGCAACCCGGCTATTAACCCGGTTGATGTCGCTTTGCAAACCGCATGGTAATTGGCAAGCAGGCTGCTTGTCAATGCGGTTGGGGTTATGCTAAAGAAATCAGAAACGTCATATTTATTTTGCAACGCAAACTGTGCATCGGTACCAAGCGTATCAAACAGTTGCGCACCGTCATCCAAATGGTAATGATGACGAATGCTGATCTCGAATAAGGTCTCGTAACTTAGTTTTAGCATTATCGGGTTTATTTATATTATAATTATCACCCGCACTTATCTTTAACTTAACTTTTCACTTAATTCTATTTGTTTAATAACTCCACGGCTCTCGGTCACGTTATCTCTTAAAATTTCAACCAGCCTTACGCGGTATAATACATAAGGAAATTGCTTACCGCCCAATGTACTCCACAGGTAATTTGCCTGTTCAAAAGTGGGCGAATAAATATCCAGAATCAGGCGAAAATCCTTCAGATTAGTTTTTGTTTGCGGACTATTCTGCTTAGTAAAAGTGTTCTTTCCCTGAAAAAACTCAACTATTGATGACAGGTAGATCAGCGACTTATCATAACTGGTTTGATTGCATGCTGAAAAAAGCACATACAGGTTTAGGTTTAAGGGTGCATTACGGTAATTAATATTATCGCCCTCACGCACATAATTGGGATTATTCTTCATGGTAAACTCTTCGGATATGTTTACCAGGGTAACCAAAATATTATCCAGGTTCTTTATTTCGTCGTCTGTAAGGTGGGCTATATTTTTAAGTTGCGTAAAAGTTGATGGCAACGAACTATTGCCTTCTGTAGTTTTAAGATAGTTATTAAGCTGCTCGGCTAAAAAGCTGATTGACTGATATATCATGATAAAACTTTTAGGTATATGGGTTTAACTATGCGTTAAGACATATCTAAATTACAACCAGAAAGACAAAATGCAACTAATTAAAGTAATTTATTTTTATTGAATAAATAACCCTAAAAAGGCGGTTTTTATACCCGTTTTTAGAAAAGTATATTTTTTTTATTGCAATAAGACCGTATTATTCTGCCTAAAATTGAGAGCCCGGCAATTAAGTTAACAGAATTGAAAAATGAAGATATATGGCGATACAACTAAAAGTTTTAAACACCTAATAATGTTTAAGTTATGACCATTTGTTAATAAATATTTTAATGAACAAATAAATTAATAAAACTGAACCAATGCTAAAAATAGCTAACGCATTCCGGCCTTAAATAGATGGCTAAACAACTAATATTATTATATATGATTTTCTGATTAACAAATAATAAACACATTATTAATATATACGCTATTCTTAACTGTTAGTTTACCTGCTGTAAAGCCAATATGATCTGTGTAAGGTAATAGCTTAATGACGACAAAGTTATTTGAGGCGTTCGAGGACGATCAACTTTAGTACAGCCGCATTGCTTAGTTTTTCTTCTTTAGCAGCATATAGAAAAGTAATTACATCATGATGATCTATGTATCCTATTAGCTCATCTAACGCAACTGTTTTGCTAAGTTCTGTATGGTACTTTTTGCTAAAGTCGGCAAATTTATTGGGGTCGTGTTTATACCATTTTCTCAATTCTTGAGTAGGAGCAATATCTTTAAACCAACGGTCCACGTGAGCTTTTTCTTTTTTAATACCGCGGGGCCATAGGCGATCAACTAAAATACGTACACCGTCGGCAGTTGCATACGGTTCATAAATTCGTTTAAGATGGATAATCATAGACACTACATGTAACTCGGTATAACTAAATATTCAGCAGATAGTGTGTTGGGATATTGTTGCTTTTATTGTTGTTTAGTCATTTGCTACCCGCTATACTCTATGTGTTAACCTAAGGATAGAAGCATTGGTTTTAGGTGATTTTTTAAAAATCAATATTAATTAGCTATGGTATAAATAGTACATGTTTTGCTTTTATTGCAATCTATCTTTCGTTTCTTATTTTATTACGGTGCATGGTGCCCCAATCGGCCAGGCTGGTTAATACATCGCCCAATGTATCGGCGTATTCTGTCAGCTGGTATTCAACTACTACCGGTGTTTGGTCGTGTACTATCCGTTTTACAAAACCATTCATCTCCAATTCTTTTAACTCGCTGGATAGTACCCGCGCTGATATTCCTTCGACAGCACGTTGTATTTCATTAAATCGTTTATTCCCCTCCCGTAAAGCAACAATAACCCGCAACTTCCATTTACCACCAATTACATAGAGTGAGTCGCCGATAGCAGTTAATCTGCTTGAACATTCTTGAGATGTAATATGACCACTATAACCCATAACTATTTGATTTTTAATAAACTATACAAAAGGTTAT
Source organism: Mucilaginibacter sp. (assembly GCA_028287975.1). Lineage (GTDB taxonomy): Bacteria > Bacteroidota > Bacteroidia > Sphingobacteriales > Sphingobacteriaceae > Mucilaginibacter. Next base: position 6,721 of record JAQBOP010000022.1, read on the forward strand.
CACTAACCTTTTGTATACTACTAACTTTTTATAACCAAATGTAGATAGTTTTGGCGAATAAATATTAAAAACCATGAAAAAGATACTTCATATTATTTCGAGCCCGCGAGGCGAGGCGTCGTTCAGTATTAAATTAGGCAACGCCATTATTGAAAAACTGAAAGCCGAATACCCGGGTAGTACGGTTAAAGAAACTAATTTAGTAACGCTGCATTTCCCTCATTTGGAAGAGGCACACCTCGCTTCGTTTTTCACTCCTGCAGACAGTAGAACGCCCGAGCATTTGGCAGCCGTCAAACATTCGGACGAAGCCGTACAGGATCTGATGGATGCGGATATAATAGTGATAGGCGCGCCAATGTATAATTTTTCAATCCACTCTGCTCTGAAGGCCTGGCTTGACCATGTTGTAAGGGCCGGAGTTACCTTTAAATATGATGAGAACGGACCGGAAGGATTAGTTAAAAACAAAAAAGTTTACTTAGCTGAAACCACGGGCGGCATATATACAGAAGGCCCAATGCAATCTTATGATTTTGGGGTGCCTTATTTAAAAACTGTATTAGGCTTTATTGGTATGACTGATATCACCATATTCAGGATAGAAGGCACATCAATACCCGAAATAAAAGACACAGCTGTTGAGAAAGGCCTGAATAGCATTATTTTAAATTAAATATCCGACACAGTTTGGCGGCTACCTCCTATAAAGATGCTATCCTTTTGGGATGGCATCTTTATTTTAAAACCTGAACCTCATTACATTTCTCTTATTCCAAATTGATAAAAGCCTATCATTTTGAAACTATTATAACCAAGCACATTTTGAAAAAAAATCATAAAACAAACTCTATTACAGCCATTTAAGAGAACTTCATTTTTTAAGGCATTCTTTTGGTTAATGGCCTTACATGGAAACTAAAATTAAACCATCTGCAAATGTGCTCATTATTGATGATGAGCAGGGCCTGGCCGCTTTAATAGCCCGGATATTAGAACTGGAAGGCTTTCATCTGTTTAAAAGTTATACCGCTAATGAAGGCTTGAAGACACTGATGCTTGAAGATATTCACGTTGTAATTAGTGATGTTAAATTACCCGATATAAATGGCGTAGAACTGGTTAAGTTGATCAAAGAAAAGAAGCCTTATGTTGAGATCATTAACCTTACCGCGCATGGCACCATTGCCGATGGTGTACAATCTATTAAGAACGGTGGTTTCGACTATATAACCAAAGGCGACGATAATGATAAGATCATCCCCCTGGTTTATAAAGCTGCAGAGAAAGCCCTATTGCAATTAAGGGTATTTAACCTTGAAACACGGATAACCGGTAAGTACAGCTTTGACCATATCCTTGGCCATTCAAGAGCGATCACCGAAGCTATCGATATCGCAAAAAAAGTGGCTCCGACCGATACCACGGTATTACTGCTTGGCGAAACGGGAACAGGTAAAGAGGTATTTGCCGAATCGATCCATTATGATAGCGCCCGAAAGCTGCAACCATTTGTTGCGGTTAACTGCAGCAGTTTTCCGTCAGAGTTATTAGAGAGCGAATTATTTGGCTACAAGGCTGGCTCATTTACCGGAGCATTGAAAGATAAAAAAGGCCTGTTTGAAGAAGCCAACAATGGCACCATATTTTTAGATGAAGTTGGCGAAATGAGCCTGGAACTACAGGCTAAATTATTGCGTGTGTTAGAGAGTCGAACTTTTATTAAAATAGGCGACACACAAACCACCAAAGTAAACATCCGGATCCTGGCTGCCACTAACCGCGATCTTAAAAAGGAAGCGGAGGCCGGACATTTCAGGTTAGATCTGTTTTATCGCTTATCCGTCTTCACCATTAACCTGCCATCATTGAATGAGCGCAAGGCCGATATTGAAATGATAGCCAAACATTACCTTAAACAATTTGCCGATAAAGTAAATAAAAGGGTTGAACGTATGAGCGATGAGTTTATCCATGTATTAACCCAGCACCAATGGAAGGGCAATGTACGTGAGCTTAAAAACGTGATCGAGCGTGTGGTGATCCTTGCAGAAAAAGGCGTAATTGGTGTTGATCTGTTGCCCATCGAATTTAGAACCGTACATGTTGATGCGGACGCGCTCGACCTGGAATCGATAGAAAAGCAGCACATTTATAAAGTATTAAACCATGCCCATGGTAATAAAACAGAAGCCGCACGGCTACTAAATATTGGTTTAACCACACTTTACCGAAAGCTGGAACATTATACTATAGCATAATTGCCACCCCATTATGATAAAAGACCCTTCCATTTTGATAGGTTCTTTTTAGTGACGCTTTTTTTTGCACGTATATATCCAATATAAATACCTATAAATCAACACACTAATTACAAATCAAAAATAATGGTATTAACTTGGTTATCTCTATAGAAAAAAAATTACTATGACCTTATCAAAAACTGATTTAGTAATACTATCATGAAAGTAAAAAATAAACTCCGCTTAGGATTCGGCTTTTTGTTTGTCGTTGTCCTGTTTTTTGGGTTGATATCTTTGTTTTATATCAACGAAATATCCAACAGCGCTAAGGTGATCTTAAAGGATAATTATGAGTCTTTAAGTTTTACCAGGGATATGCGCACCGTTCTTGACGACCATGACCTGCCGCTTAGTGCAGAGCCTGCCAGTGATTTCAATACTCAATTAACCAAAGAAGAGCACAACATAACGGAAACTGGTGAGTTGGGTGCTGTACAAAACCTGCGTAGGGTCTTCAACCAACTTCAAGACAAAACAGCTGCCACCAGTCAGTTAAAACTTGCCGAGCGCGATGCACGGAAATACCTGCGCACCATAGATATGGTTAACATGAAAGCCATTGTTATTAAAAACGACAAGGCGCACGCGTCTGTAAAAAATGCCAGTATCTTTTTGGGGTTTGCAGGTACGTTTACCTTTTTGATCCTGTTTAGTTTTAGCATCAATTTCCCGGGGATAATTTCCGGGCCGTTAAACTCTTTGCTGGCGGGCATTAGAGAGATAGCGCAAAAAAACTATACACAACGGATCCACTTTAACAAGAATGATGAGTTTGCAGAAGTTGCCAACGCTTTTAATGACATGGCGTTCCGGCTGGACGAATGGGAGAACAGCAACTTATCGAAGATCTTGTCAGAAAAGATCCGCATTGAAACCATTATCGAGCAAATGCATGATGCTATTATCGGTATAAATGAAAACCAGGAGATCCTGTTTATCAACTCGGCAGCTAAAAACATTCTTGGGTTAAAAGAAAACAAGCCCGAGGGTAAATCTGTAGATACAATTGTAAAGTACAACGACCTGTTTAAATCAATTATCGACGGCGAAAAATCAGGTACGCCATTTAAAATATTCGCCGATGGAAAGGATTCGCACTTTCAGTTAGAGACCCGTGAAATTTCGGTGCCTAATCTTTCGTCAGATCATGCGTCGCCGATTGTCAGGGCACAAAAATCAGCAGGCAAAGTATACATCCTGCGTAACATCACCGAGTTTAAAGAACGCGACGAAGCCAAAAGCAATTTCATAGCGACAATATCGCACGAATTGAAAACACCGATATCGGCCATTAAAATGAGCGCTAAGTTATTGGCTGATAACCGTGTTGGCAATTTGAACGAGGAACAAGGCCAACTGGTTGAACATATAACCGGTGATGCCGAACGTTTGTTAAAAATAACCTATGAGCTACTTGATCTTTCACAGGTTGAAACGGGGAACATCCAGCTAAATTTTGTACCAGCCCGGCCGGAACAAATTATTGAATACGCGGTTAAAGCTGTCAAGTTTGAAGCGGACCAAAAAGGATTGATCATTGAGCAAAAAATAGCGGGTGATGTGCCCGAGATCAATGCCGATGTGGAAAAAACAGCCTGGGTGATGATCAACTTCCTGTCAAACGCTGTACGTTACAGCCATGCAAAATCAAAGATAGTGGTTGATGTGAACGGCCGTGATAAGATGGTAGAGTTTTCTGTTAAGGATTTCGGTAAAGGTATCGAGTCGCAATACCAGGAACGTTTGTTTGACCGTTATTTCCAGGTTCCTACAGATGGTCAAAACAAATCAGGCTCAGGTTTGGGCCTGGCGATATCAAAAGAGTTTATTACCGCTCAGGGTGGCGACATAGGCGTAGAAAGCGAAGTTGGGATAGGCAGCAGGTTTTATTTTCATTTACCCGCGCTGGCTGTTACTGTTTAAAAAATGGAATGAATTTAAATCGATCAAAAAATGTTTTTACTTATTTTAAAGATAGCGATACTATTAGCCGTTATCATCATACCATTAAGGCCCAAACGAAAAGTGAAGAAAAGTGTTCCGTTAACTATAGACTCAGACACCAGCGATGCCAGCTACGCTATCAATGAAAATGGCGCGCTCGAAAAGATCCGGAAACATAGCCTGACGGATAATTAGAAAAGCAGGATAAATACCGAGCCTTCATTCTCCACAGACTGTACCTGTATGTTGCCTTTGTGCAGCATCATGATCTGTTTACATAAGCTAAGCCCTATACCACTACCCGACTTACGGGTACTGAAAAACGGAATAAAGATCTTATCTACCAGTTCGGGTGGCATGCCTGTACCATTATCGGCAATTTTAACAAGTGGCTTGTTGTTGGGCGATAGCTCCGCGCTCAATGTTATGGCTGGCTCGGGCCTGTCCTTAACCGCTTCAATGGCATTAACCAGCAGATTGATCAGCACCTGTTCAACCAGGTTCAGATCGATCTCTATGGCCATTTGTGTATCGCGCAGCACAATATTTAGCTCGATATTTTTTTGAGCCAGCGTGGGCTGCATTAAACTGTTCAGGTTCTCAAACAAATCACGCACTAATACCGTTTTAAGATCAAGCCGGGTAATTTTATTGAGGTTTCTGTAGCTTTCTGTAAACTTAAGCAAGCCCTCACTGCGGCGTTTTATGGTATCGATACCAAGCTCCAGATCATCCAGGTCTGTATTTTCACTGTTTTCACGACTATAACTTTGCAGACGGTTTTTCAATGTATCTGCCAATGAAGATATCGGCGCTACTGAATTCATGATCTCATGCGTCATTACATTCAATAGTTTTTGCCAGGCTTTTGATTCTGTTTCGTCCAGCGCTTCGCTGATATTCTGAAACGCGAGCAGCCGGTATATTTTATCATCGCTGCGCATTACGCTTACGGTAAGCAAAATTTTAATCAGCTGCTTATTGCGTGATATGGAAACTACCTTGCTATCGCCGGGTTTAAGCTTCATGGCCTCGTTATACAACGCCTCGTCCCGCTTTTGCAGCGAGTAGATGGTTTTAAGGTAGGGTATCCCGAATATTTTCTTGAACGATTCATTAAGCCAGCCTATATCGCCGGTTTCCTGTTCGTATGATATAATGCCGGTATCAACCAGCTCCAGGATCTTTTGCAGGTAGTGGTATTGGGTTTCGCGCTCACGGCTGATGGCTTTAAAGGTGGTGTTGATCTCGTTAAACCCCTTACGCAATGGTTTTAACTCTGTAGGCGCGCGTCCCACATCAAAATGCCGCGAAAAATCCCGGTAATGCACCGACTCGGCAAATTGCTCTACCTCGCGCTGCGCCTTTTTTTGAAAACGCAAAAAATCAGTCATTACCATAATAAACAAGGGCACACCGATAACCAGGTACATATACGAATGGTTCACTATAATTACGCTCAGGCCCAGAAGCGTTAAAAACAACAGGGCCACACGTAGCAGAATGCGTAATTCGTAATTTTTAAATATCATATTTACTTAACCTGCGGTACAGGGCGGTACGGGTTAAACCAAGTTCTTTAGCGGCACGGGTAATGTTACCGTTATGCTTTTCTATAACCCGCAGAATAGTAGTTTTTTCTAACATGCTCAATGGCATATCGTCCAAAGGTTCCTGCTCTGCAGGGCTTGATTCTATGGACGAAAATATCAGATCGCCCGCACTCAGCGCATTGCTATCCGCCATAATTATTGCTCGCTCCATAGTATATTGCAGTTCGCGCACATTGCCGGGAAAATGATAGCTGTTTAATTTATACAGTGCGCTCTCATCAAATGTTATAGCGGGCTTTAAATATTTGGCAGCGTATACACCTGCAAAATGTTTAGCCAGTAAAATTACGTCGCCATCACGTTTACGTAACGGTGGCATAGTTACCTCTACGGTATTGATGCGGTAGATCAGATCTTTTCTGAAACGGTCATCGTTGGCCAGTTCATACAGAGGCAAGTTGGTGGCACAGATCAAGCGGATATCGATATCTGTCGGTTTATTACTGCCTAACCTTGTTACCTGCCGGTTTTGCAGTACAGTAAGTAATTTTGCCTGCTGCCTTAGCGATATATTGCCTATCTCATCCAAAAAAAGCGTACCACCATTGGCATCTTCAAAACGGCCCGATCTGTCCTCGCGTGCATCTGTAAAGGCACCTTTTTTATGCCCGAATAATTCGCTCTCAAATAACGTTTCGGTGAGCGAACCTACATCTACTTTAATAAATGGTTTATTCGCCCTTAATGAACGCTCATGTATGGCTTTTGCTATCAGGTCTTTTCCGGTTCCATTTTCGCCCAGTATCAGGATGTTGGCATCTGTAGGCGCAATTTTGTTTACTTTCAGAAAAATATCCTGCATCAACTGCGAGTCGCCATGCAGGATTGTTGTCGTATTATTATTTTTTGGCGACGATGTCTTTGCAGATTTATCGCTGTCTTTCTTATCCAGCAGGTCTTTAATAACCTCTATCAGCTTATCATTATGCCAGGGCTTTACCATAAAATCGGCAGCGCCTTCTTTTAATGATCGTACCGCCAGGTCGATATCGCCGTAGGCAGTGATCATTATTACAATAGCATCAGGCTTCCATTCGCGCACTTTACGCAGCCAGTATAGACCTTCATTGCCGGTGTTAATGGCGCTGTTAAAATTCATGTCCAGCAAAATAATATCGACAGTATTTCGCAGCAGCAGGCTGTTAAGGTTCTCCGGATTTTTTTCGGTTATTACTTCCTGTACTTCTGTTTTAAGCAAAAGTTTTACCGCGGTAAGTACATCCGGGTCGTCATCAACAATTAAAACGGTGGCTTTTTTTAGTAACATACAATACGTGAAAATACAATTAAATATAATAAGTACCTTAAGTGGTGCAAATAAGCCCCACCCAACCCTCCCCGGTAGGGAGGGCTCTTAAAGTCTCCCCTACCGGGGGAGATTTAGAGGGGGCTACCAACTTAGTGGTTTTTGGCAATAATACAACCATAAGCGTAAATAACTGTAAAACAATTTTTTGTAGCAATATCTATAAAAATAACTGTATCGAAACCGAACACTTGCTGTTTCATAAGCGAACGGATTTTTTTAAAATAGCAAAGCATTTGTTTGATTTACAGTAATTTATATTATGGCACGTTGTTGTATAACCTTGAATAGATAAACAAATCTGATTTTAATATTGTGGATAGAAAAATTGAAAAGAAAAAGTGGGGTACCAAGCGCCTGCTAACCATAGGTGGCATTACCGGTATAATTCTATTAATTGCCGGGAGCATCTATTTTACCTCGGGCAAAAGCAAGCTTTCTGTTGATACGGAAAGGTTAACTATAAGCGAAGTTACAAAAGGCCCCTTCCAGGTTACCATACCGGTAAATGGCATAGTGACGCCTATAACCACCATCTACCTTGACGCGGTTGAGGGCGGCCTTGTAGAAGCCCGGTATGTAGAAGATGGCACAAACCTTAAAAAAGGCGACCGGATATTAAAACTGTCTAATACCGACCTTGAGCTTAGCCTGGCCAATCAGGAAACGTCTGTTTATGCCGCCCAAACACAAATTCAGATCTCGCAAAACAACGCTTTATCAAACACCATCAATAAGTTAAACCAGATGGCAGATGTGGATAACGCCTTTAAAGAGGCCGAACGCGTCTATAAACTGAACAAACACTTGTACGAACAGAAGGCGCTAAGCCAACAGGATTACCAGGTAGCTGTTAATACGTACGAGTACCAGTTAAACCGTAAAAAACTAACTACCCAGATCTTAAAACAGGATACCACGCTCATTAAACAGCAAAACCTGCAGACCCAGGAGCAATATGCACAGATGAAAAACACTTTAAACCTGATGCGTAAAAAAGTTGCCGACCTTACGGTAGTAGCACCCAGGGACGGGCAATTAACTTCAATGGACGCGGAAGTGGGACAGAATAAAAATAAAGGTGATCGCCTGGGGCAAATTGATGTATTGTCAGGGTTTAAGGTACGGGTTGATGTGGATGAACATTACCTGTCACAGGTATATACCGGCTTGACCGGGACATTTTCATTCGCTGATAAAAATTACATCTTAAAGATCACAAAGGTATTTACGCAGGTAACCAACAACAGGTTCCAGGTTGACATGCAGTTTGTTGGCCCAATACCAACCGGGATAAGAAGAGGGCAAACACTACAGATTTTGTTAGCGCTAAGTGATGAAACAAAACAAGTGCTGTTACCTAAAGGCGGCTTTTACCAGCAAACCGGCGGTAACTGGATCTTTAAAGTAAGCGAAGATGGGAAATCAGCCTACAAAGTTGATATACAACTGGGCCGTGTAAGTACGGATTATTATGAAGTATTACAAGGCGTTAAACCAGGCGACAAGGTAATAACCTCAAGCTATGAAACGTATGGCGACATACAGCAACTAATATTAAGTAAATAGAAACCAAAAACTAACGCGCCCTAAAAGGGAGGAGGCTCAAATGATAAAAATTACCGAACTACAAAAGTATTACCGCACCGAAGAGGTGGAAACCATTGCTTTAAACAAATTATCCATCGAGGTTAAAGAGGGCGAATTTGTTGCCATTATGGGCCCTTCGGGATGTGGCAAATCAACATTGCTTAACATATTGGGATTGCTTGACGACCCGGATGGTGGAAGCTATTTGTTTAACAGCATTGAAGTTGCCGATTTTAACGAACGTAAACGTGCCGATCTGCGCAAGCATAATATCGGATTCGTATTCCAGAGCTTTAATTTAATAGACGAACTTACCGTTTTTGAAAACGTTGAGTTGCCGTTGATCTACACCGGCGTGCCGTCTTCAGAACGTGTTACGCGGGTTGAAAAGGTTTTAGACAAAATGCAGATCATGCACCGTCGTAACCACTATCCGCAGCAGTTATCGGGTGGTCAGCAACAGCGTGTGGCAGTGGCTCGCGCGGTTGTAAACAATCCCAAATTAATATTGGCAGATGAGCCAACCGGTAACCTGGATTCAAGCAACGGTAATGAGGTAATGGAGCTGTTGACCGATCTGAACGAACAGGGCACCACCATCATTATGGTTACCCACTCAGAGCACGATGCACGTTACAGCCACCGCATTATCCGCCTGCTGGATGGTCAAACTGTTATGGAGAATATCATGATCTAAAATACACCTTATCATTAGTTTATAATAGTTAGTTGCTTCTCGGCTCTTTCCCATAGGGAAAGGGCCAACAGAAGTTTAAAACCAAAACTCGCCATGATCAAGAATTATTTTAAAATAGCCTTCAGGAACATCAGCCGTAACCTTGGCTTTACCTTTCTGAATATTTTTGGATTAACGCTTGGCGTAGCGGCATGCCTGGCTATATTTCTGATCGTGCGTAACGAGCTCGGGTATGATAGCCAAAACAGCAAATCCGACCGCACCTATCGCGTTACGCTACATGCGCTTGACTATAATGCTAACATATCCATGGGTATTATTCCCACTATGCGGACTTATTTCCCCCAACTGGAGCATGCAACCAGCGTCTTTTATCAGCCGGAGGTTAATATTAAAATTGGCGAAAACAGGTTTGCTGAAAAGAACCTTGTAATAGGCGATAGCGAGTTGGACAAAGTCTTTGATTACCAATGGCTGGCCGGCGATCATAGCACTGCATTATCAGATCCTAACAGCGTAGTGCTAACTGAAACCCTGGCCAGGAAATATTTTCCGCAAAACAACGCCATGGGCCAGGTGATCAATTTTGGCGACAAAAACGCCAAGGTAACCGGTATAATCAAAGACCTGCCGGCTAATACAAGCATGCCGCTGAACCTGATCTTATCATTCAGCACCTATCAAAAACAATTTAGCGATATGGCCCGTTTTTTCTGGAACATTTCGGGCGGTGCTTATGCATATATCGTGTTACCAAAAAGTTATTCTGTACATACGATTGAGCAACAGATTCCCGGATACATCAAAAAAACCTGGGGTAAAGATGTGGATGCAAGCGTTCAGCTTCCGCTACAACCTTTAAGGGATATCCATTTCGATCAGCGTTATATTAATAATATCGTTACTCCTACTTCAAAAGATACGTACTACGCTTTGATAGGTGTGGCTTTGCTGATCATTATTACCGCTTGCATCAATTTTATTAACCTGGCCACCGCCCGCGCCATTAAACGCGCTAAAGAAGTCGGCGTACGCAAAGTATTAGGCGCAAGCCGCCCGCAGTTGATTAGCCAGTTTATGGGCGAGATAACCGTAATGGTAGTGATATCAGTATTATTAGGGGTAGGCATTTGCGCGCTGTTCCTTTCACAGGCAAACAGTTGGATGTCGATAGATATAGCTCCCGGGCAAATTTTACAGCCTGAGGTATTGAGCTGGATCGTTGCAATAACAGTAGTTGTGATCCTATGTGCGGGACTTTATCCTGCCTTTGTACAATCAGCCTTTCAACCGGTTGATTCGTTCAAGAATAATTCCGGCGTTTCATCAGGCGGTTTAACCTTGCGCAAAGGGTTAGTAGTAATGCAGTTTACTATATCACAGGTGTTAATAGTAGGCACACTGATAGTAGCCAGCCAAATGGACTATTTCCGCAATCAGGATTTGGGATTTAACAAGGACGCCGTGATATCGGTGAGGATACCTACAAAAGAGAAACGTGAGGTATTTCAACAGCAATTAAGTAATATGCCGGGCGTAAAAGAATTTAGCGTATCGTCAGGTTCGCCTTCATATAATAATCAGTGGGCTCCATTCTCGGCGCCGGCTTTAGGCTTTCCTAAAGACAACGTTACTGAGATCAAATACATCGATGAAAAATATACAGACATGTTCCAGTTAACCATGCTGGCCGGTCAGAAAATAACTCGTAAAGCGCCCACTGATTCAGTGCATAAAGTTGTAGTTAATGAAACCCTAATGCATGAGTTAGGGGTTCAGGACCCTCAAAAATTTATTAACCAACGCATTAATGTAAGCGGCAACCTGGTTACAGTGATCGGGGTGGTAAAGGATTTTCAAAGTGAATCAAAACATAAAAAGAGAAGGGCTTGTGTTTTAGAATATACGCCAGACCGGTTTTTTACAGCCAGTATAAAACTGCAACCCAAAAATATGCCGGCCACTATTGCGACAATCAACAAATCATGGAGCACACTTTTCCCTGACGATCTGTTTAAATATGAATTTATTGACGAGCATATTGCCGCCATGTATAAGCAGGAACAAAAAGTGTATACCGCGTTTCAACTATTCTCGGGTACAGCCATACTGATTGGTTGTTTGGGACTATATGGACTGATAGCCTTTGCAGCGTCGCAACGCACCAAAGAGGTGGGCATACGCAAAGTACTGGGCGCACCGCTGCATAGCATAGTTGGGTTGTTTACCCGCGAGTTCATCACGCTTATAGCTATCGCCTTTTTAATTGCTGCGCCATTAAGCTATTTTATTATGCATAAATGGCTGCAAAACTTTGCTTATCATATCACTATAGGCCCGGCCATATTTTTTATAGCTATTGCAGCATCATTAATTATAGCGGCACTTACTACCGCTCACCAGGCTGTAAAAGCAGCATTGGCAAACCCGGTTAAAAGTTTAAGAAGCGAATAACTATTATGATAAAGAACTATATTAAGATAGCATGGCGCAACCTGGTAAACCAACGATTGTTTAGCCTTATCAATATATCGGGTTTGGCGGTTGGCCTGGCGGTTTGTATGATGATCATGATGTACGTAGCCCATGAAATGAGCTATGACCGTTTTCATGCCAATGCAGATAGGATCTTTATTCCGCAGGAGTCATTTACAATAAATGGCAATACCATGAACATGTCGCACATGAGTTATGCTGCCGGATCAATTATTAAGCAGCGCCAGCCTGCAATAAAAGAATATATGCGTACGATGGCTTATTTCAAACCGGTTATTGCCAGTAACCCGGACAAACCGGATGCCAAATTTTCTGAGAAAAATTTATTATTTGCCGATGAGAATTTTTTTAGCTTTTTCTCATTCAGGCTTTTATCAGGTAACGCCGGCCATGTGCTTGACAGGCCTTTTACGATAGTATTGTCTGAAGATATGGCTAAAAAATATTTTGGCGATGAAAACCCTGTTGGCAAAACCATCACCTTAAAAACAGACAGCGCTTTTACTTACCAGGTTACCGGTGTAGCCGAAAATAATCCGTCAAATTCATCTATCCGGTTCAATTTCGTAACGTCAAATCAAAGCCTGCTTAAAATGAAGGAGGCTTCGCTCTACGCTGGTACGCAAGAAATCAGCTTTGGTAACTTCAGTGTTTATCTTTTATTAAACCATACTTCAGATACATCAGCGTTGAGACGCAGCCTCGACATGATGGCTAAGCAGGAAAAAACGTTTGAGCATGCTCATTATTCCCTGTCTGCCCTGCCCGACACACACCTGAAAAGCAATTTCGGCGACTCATCAAACATCAAATATCTTAAGATCTTTCCCCTGGTCGCGGTATTGATATTATTATTGGCATTGGCTAATTACATGAACCTGTCGACAGCAAGAGCGACATTGCGAGCCAAAGAGGTTGGGGTACGCAAAGTTGCGGGAGCAAGCCGTAAAACCATCGCTACACAATTTTACGTAGAATCGGCTTTATTCGCTGTGTTGTCGTTCGTCTTGGGCTACCTGCTTTGCTATGCGTTTAAGCCATGGTTTTTAAATGTGCTGCAATTAAAAATAGATAATTCATTTTTATACAGCCCGGTAGTATTAATACTGTTGGCCGCCCTGTTGATCCTGACCATTTTGATAGCCGGCAGCTATCCGGCGTTAGTATTATCTGCTTTTAAACCCGTAACCACATTGAAGGGGAAAATGAGTAAAGCTATGGGTGGTATAGCGGTGCGTAAGGTGTTTACTACGTTACAATTTGCTATTTCGGTAGGGCTTATCATTTGCGGGATAGTAATCGACCGTCAGTTGTATTACTTCAGGCATGCA
>JAQBOP010000094.1 GCA_028287975.1 Mucilaginibacter sp.
GGATTGGTTCATTAGTTCATTTGTTTAATAGTTCATTGGTATTAGCGCATGATATAAATTTAATCGTTCCAAACAATGAACTAATGAACCACTTAACAAATAATACTATCCCTTTGCAAAGGCATACTCATGCAATGAAACCCACCACGCGCCCTTGACAGTTCGGCCGATGGCATCAGGATGAGTGTATCTTTTAATGATTGCGGATCGGCCTCGTCGTTTTCAAATTTCTTTAGCAGGTCCTTAACTTTTACCACATGGAAACCATTCTTTTTAAAAGCTTCGATGGTTTTGTCGTTGCGGTCATAGCCTAAAACAACGCCCTCTTTTACGGCCAGCAGGTTACACGAGTCGGTCCACTGCTCACGGGCATCGTAGGGGAAAGTATCATTGCCCGAGTAGATGAATTTAGTTTGCTCGGTGCTGTGCAGATCATTTTGGCTGATATCATTCAACAGATCTTCGATACAGCTAAAGGTGCGTGGTTTCTTTTTGCCTTTTTCAAACTGTATGATATCTGTCCGGTCCTTATCCTTTGTCTTCTTATCAGCCAGCCACGCAATAGGTTCGCTGTCTTCAACCGGGTTTTGGGTAACTGCCAGCGAATGCAGCAGCACCCATACATTGCGTTTCACCTGTGTAAACACCGTATCGATATGCATATAATCGCGGCGGTACGGAATTTTTACCACCGTTATTTTTTTAACCACATCGTTAGCAAAAAGCAGCTTGATAGCCTCATTAGCGCCGCTGGCTGATGTCCGTTCGCTGCAGCCTATAATCAAATGGTTGGGGCTGATCATCATTACGTCGCCACCTTCAAGCGTGGTTTTTTCGTCCAGGTCCTCGCCAGGGCGTAAAAAATGCTGTACGGTTTCAGGGATCTCCAGGATATTATCCCGGTAATCAGCAAACAGCGGGTGGTTAAAAAAGATATATCGCGCCAGCAAAGTTTCACGCGACCGTGCCTTTTTAGCCGGCTTATTTAAAAGCATAAAGTTGTTGATAGCAATACCAATGTCCCGTGAAAAGATCAGGTTAGGGATAGGCGCAAAGATCATCTCGTTGGTATTTAATGAGCCTGATATAAAGATCTTGGCCAGTTCAACCGGGTCCGTTTCTGTTAGTTTTTGCTGTAAGCGATAATTACAACTCTCAATAGCGCAAACAGAAGCTGTCAGTTTATTGCGGATGTCCTCATCCTCCAAAATATCGGCCAAAAGAGTTTGGATCTCAATTACTTTGTCCGACGCGTAAAAGTCTTTATTATCAGGTTTAAAAAAGTCGCGGTTATTCTCCCTGGCATCGATCTCTTTAAGCTTACCTTTTATTTTTGCAGGATCAAGAAAGTACAGCAACAGTTTAATATAGTAGTCGTATTCGTTTTTGCGCATACTGTCCAGGTGCACAATATCTTCAAACAGCCAGTCCTGTGCCTTTGAGGGTACAACCCGGCCCAGCCCGTTATCGGGGCTATGGATAAGCAGCGCGCGCAGGTCGCCAATTTCTGAACTTACATTTAATTTAAAATCGCTATCGGGTAATATCATAGATGTTATTTAGCAACACAAAGCTATCGAGAAAATTTGATATCAGCCCCACCCAAACCCTCCCCGGAAGGGAGGGCTTAAAAATATTATTAAAAGTCTCCCCAACCGGGGGAGATTAGAGGGGGCTACTAAAACAATTTTATTAATTTTGCTGCATGAACTTTATTATTGATGCTACTGTTAAAGCCGTTAAACAATTATATCAAACAGATATAACACCTGCTGACGTAAGCCTGCAGGAAACCCGTAAGGAGTTTGAGGGCCAGGTTACCATAGTTACTTTTCCGTTTACTAAATTTTCGCGCAAATCGCCTGAACAAACAGGCGGCGAAATAGGCGAGTACCTGAAAAACGAATTGACAGAGGTATCAGCATTTAACGTAATAAAAGGATTTTTAAATATCTCTATATCCAGCACTTATTGGATCACACAATTATATCAAACGGTTAACGCTGATGATTTCGGCGTTTTTAAACCGAATGGTAAAAAGGTAATGGTGGAGTATTCGTCGCCAAACACCAATAAGCCGTTGCATTTGGGCCATGTGCGTAATAACTTGTTGGGTTATTCGGTAGCACAGATCCTTACTGCGGCCGGGTATGAAGTAATTAAAGCCAACCTGGTGAACGACCGTGGCATCCACATTTGTAAATCAATGCTGGCCTGGCAAAAGTGGGGTAATGGAGAAACGCCTGAGTCGACCGGCGAAAAAGGCGATCATCTGGTAGGGAAGTACTATGTGATCTTTGATAAAGAATACAAAAAACAAATAGAAGAGCTAAAAGCAGCAGGCCAAACCGAGGAAGAAGCAAAAAAGAACGCACCGCTAATTAAAGAGGCGCAGGAAATGCTTTTACAATGGGAGGCCGGCGACGATACCGTAATCGACCTTTGGCAAACCATGAACGGTTGGGTTTACGAGGGTTTTGCCGAAACTTATAAAAAACTGGGTGTTGCTTTTGATAAATATTATTATGAAAGCAACACGTATTTGCTGGGTAAAGATATTGTTGAGGAGGGTTTAGCCGGCGGCGTTTTCTTTAAAAAGGATGATGGCTCTGTCTGGATCGATCTGACCGAAGATGGTCTTGACCAAAAACTGGTATTACGTGCTGATGGTACATCAGTATATATTACCCAGGATATGGGTACAGCCCAATTGAAGTATGATGACTTTGAGATGGACGAATCTATCTATGTGGTAGGTAATGAGCAGGATTACCACTTTAAAGTGCTGTTCCTGATCTTACAGAAGCTGGGTAAAAGCTGGGCCAAAGGATTGTTCCATTTATCGTACGGGATGGTTGATCTGCCGTCAGGAAAAATGAAATCGCGCGAGGGAACGGTGGTTGATGCCGACGACCTGATAGCCGAAATGGAAAGCACAGCCAAACAGGTAACTGAAGCTTTAGGAAAGATAAATGACTTTAGCGAAAAGGAAAAAACGCAGCTATATCATACCATAGGCATGGGCGCGCTAAAGTATTTCCTGCTAAAGGTTGACCCCAAAAAACGGTTATTATTTGATCCTAATGAGTCGGTTGATTTCCAGGGACATACCGGGCCATTTATACAATATACCCATGCACGTATAAAGTCGGTGTTAAGCCGCGCGAATATTACCAACGTAGAAACGGAGCCAACAGAACTTGCACCCGAAGAGCGTGACCTGATCGTTATTTTAACGCAATTCCCTGATGTAATTAAACAGGCTGCCGCCGGTTTTAACCCCGGCGCTATTGCTAATTATGTATATGAGTTGGCTAAGGCTTACAATAAGTTTTACCACGAGCATTCTATACTGCAAGCCGATGATGAATTGGTTAAGCAATTCAGATTACAGATCTCGGTAGCATCAGCAAAGGTGATCAGCAAAGGCATGGCGTTGTTGGGCATTGAAGTACCCGAGCGAATGTAAAAAGGCACCCGTTTTACACGAGAACTGTAATTTGAGGCTATCACACTTATAGAAATTCACAGCCGCGATTTGTCGAAAAGTAT
>JAQBOP010000098.1 GCA_028287975.1 Mucilaginibacter sp.
GACCATTATGGCCGGGCCATGGCAAGCTATGGTACTTTTATTACAGCTTGTGGTTTTGAGTATCATGGCCCTAAGGGTTTTATCCGTTTTGCGCCTAAATGGGATAAGCAAAATTTCAAAACTCCGTTCACCACAGCACAGAGTTGGGGTACTTACCGGCAAAAAGAAACTAACGGTAAACAGGAGCATATTTTAGAACTAAAATATGGATCATTACAATTGCAAACCATCAGCCTGGAAAAATGGAACGCTGATAAGTTGCAAAAAGGAGTAGTAATGGTGGGTGCCAAAAATATTGCTGCCGATTTCAAGCAGCAAGGCAATTCTGTCCTTGTAACTTTATCAAAGCCTATCCATATCCAAACCAATGAATCTTTAAGGATTTTAATTTGATATGGAAGATACCTACGTGTCAGTTAGCTAACTGTTTTTTAAATTGGTTAGGGCTGATGCCGGTTTCCTTTTTAAAAAGCCTTGAAAAATAGGGCAGGTTTTCAAAACCAAGTTCGTACGCTATCTCAGAAACACTCTGGTCGTCGCCTTTTAGGCGGTTCTTGGCTTCGTTTACCAGGTAAATATGGATCAGGTCCATAGCAGTTTTACCTGTTTCCTGTTTCAGCATATCACTCAGGTAGCGGGGTGATACATTAAGTTGCGATGCCAACGCGCTTACAGTAGGCAATCCCTGTGTAAAAAATAGCTCTTGTTTGAAATGAGCCGCCAAAACATCATTGAACTTTGATATCGTCTTGCCGGAAAGATCGGTACGGTTTATAAATTGGCGCTTATAAAACCGCTGCGAGTATTTCAGCATCGAATCGATATGCGTTAGTATGATATCGCGACTATATTCGTCGGTATTGGCGCGATACTCGGCATCGATCTTATAAAACAGATCCCACATAATTTCCTCTTCTTTTGGTGATAGATGCAGCGCTTCATTTGCCTCATAATCAAAAAAGGCATATTTAGCCATTTCGCTATGCAGAACATGACCGTGCAGAAAATCTTCATGAATAAATATGATGAACGCATCCTCTTCATACTCCACACTTTGAAACTCGATGATCTGCCGCGGCTTTACAAATATCATACTGCCGTTATCATGATCATATTTGGTGCGTCCATACATAACAACGCCCGATTTTAGTTTTTTAAAGCCGATCATATAAAAATCAGATGTAAACTCCCGGCCGCCAAGCATGCAGGTTTTTGTACACCTGTATACACTGAATAATGGGTTCTCGGGCATCGGGAAACCGTTAATGCGGTGCATGTCAGCTAAGTTTTTGAAATGTTGCATAATGCGATAAATTACACAAATCTACGCCGAAACACGGCGTAGATTTGTCAGTACAATACCATTAAAATTACTTGCCATGGGCGGCAGACGATACTTCGTTCCAGCTATCCCATTCGGCAAACCGGCTTTCATAATTTGGTTTGATCCATGGGTAAGCGTATTTGCCAAGCAATAAACGCAATGGAGGGGTTTCGCTATCAATAAGTTTCAATACCGCATCTGTAGTTGCTTCAGGGACACCCCACATATCATCGGGCCTGCCGGTACTTGACGCCGCCTTTAATGCATCATATTCAGGCATGGACACGGTCTGTGCAGATGAAGCGCCTGACCAATCGGTTGCAAACCCGTTCGGCTCTACCAGGGTAACGTTAATGCCAAACCCTTTTACTTCGGTAGCCAGTGTTTCGCTCAATCCTTCCACTGCAAATTTAGAAGCGTTATATAAGCCCAATGAAGGTATGGTGATCAGCCCTAATACACTTGAAAGCTGGATAATATGGCCGTGCCCTTGTTGACGCATTACCGGTAATACAGCTTGTGACAGCCACAGCAAGCCAAAAAAGTTGGTTTCCATTTGTTCGCGGGCTTCTTTTTCGGTGGTTTCTTCAATTGCACCGAATAAGCCATAGCCTGCATTATTGATCAGTACATCAATACTGCCGAAATGCTCTTTTGCTTTATTGATGGCCTCGAAATCGGCCGCGCGGTCATTTACATCCAGTTGCAACGGTAAAATATTGTCGCCGTATTTACTAACCAGGTCGTCCAGGGTATCCAGGTTGCGTGCTGTTGCTATAACTTTATCGCCTCTTTGAAGCAGTGCTTCAGCCCATAATTTACCTAAGCCTCGTGAAGCGCCGGTAATAAAAATTGTCTTTGCCATTGTTTTAATTTTAAATGTTACGACAAATGTAGATAGGCTGGTGCCGCACGATTTATACAGAAGTAGCTAAAACTGATACGTTTTTACGTAAGTATGTAAAATTGGTAATGGTATTGTCATTATCGGGAAAGCTGTTGATTAAAAGCCCTTAAGCTTTTTCGCTGATGATGTTGTTTGCCCTGGATGGATATAGCTTATCCCTGATTTTTAAAACGCGGGTTTCAATAAGCTTTGTAAATAAAATACCTGTAGCAATTGATAGAACGAAATAAGTGATCAGGTATAGTATAAAAAAAGTTTTAAAAGACATGCCGTAGATTATATCAGAATAGGTATTTACTGACATTTTTGTTTTTGTTACAAAGTACCCCATATAGTAAACAAATATAAAATGCCATAAATAAATACCGTATGATTGTTGGCCAATGTAGCCAATGAAATTACTTTTTAATTTATTGGTATTTAAGGCCGAAATAATAAACACAGCGAAAACCAATGGATTAACAGCGGGCATTACTACGGCTTCCCATAAATGGTCTTGCCGTTCTAAAATAAATTCAGAGATTAAGAATAACGTTGATGCAGAAACCAGTATAACCCTGTGCTTAATAATAAACTCCAGCTTTTCCGGATTGAAATTATAGATATAAGACAATAAAAGCCCCAGGAATATTCCATCAAGTCTAAAATGTGTTTGTGTGTATTGAGTTACAG
>JAQBOP010000135.1 GCA_028287975.1 Mucilaginibacter sp.
GGTATATTGGTGGGCATGCGGGTAATGGTTGTTTTATTGGAATCGAGATAGTATAAGGTGCGAAGATAATTATGGTCAAGATCATAAGCTGCCGTAACAAAAAAGGTGTTCTTCCATGACCAGGTCAATTCAGAATGCCAATTGATGTCCGGTTTGAGGTTGGGGTTCCCCTGGAAAGAAAGCGTCGCCGAAAGCGGCCGTCTGAAGGGTACCAGTTCGTGATAGTCCGGCCGGTCAATCCGCTTCCCGAATTGAAAATTTAAGGTATTCCGCTCATCGATCTTGTCGTTAATAAAAACGGTTGGGAACAGCCCGAAATAGTTTTGATGGAAGGAAGCGACGCTGTTTAACTGCTCGCCGTTCATTACCGTTTGTTCGGCCCTCAAACCGGCTTGTATAGCTATTTTTTTGTACTGGCGATTAAAATTAATATACGCCGCATTGATATTCTCGCTGTTCACATTATCATTGCTTTGAGACGGGTCCGCGACGTTTAGCCCGTTGACCTGGTTATAATAAACACTATTGTTCAGGGTTTTTACATAGCTCGATTTCAGGCCTGTCTCTATTTTGCCATTACCAGTTAAAGGCATTACATAATCTGTCCTTGCCCCGAAAATATGTAACGTCCGCATTTCATCGATAAATACGTCGCTACGGCTCAAAAAAACCCCCGATGGGTCGTAGTTTAACCCGATATTGTACTGGCCGGGCCTGTAACGATAGTCGGAGTAATCCACATCAACCGACCATTGCCTGTTTGTCGTATCCGGCTTATGCAGTAGTTGAACTCCGGAAGTGAAATTAATCGGCTTGTCGATGTTCAGCGCGTTAAAATTTTCGCCGGCGGTTTTAACCCTGTTGCTGTCAGCGGTGGTTAACATAGAGGTCAAATTATTGTTAGAACTGCGATCTGAGACGCTGCCTATCAACGTTAGCATGGTTTTTTTTGAAAGATAAAGGTCAAGACCCGCCGATGAATTGTAAGCTTTATTGACGGTTGTCGCATTGTTAACCGTGGTTTGTTCGGAAGCTAAGGCGTTGCCGTTCATGATGTCGCTGGTGCCGTAACTTGCCGTGTAACCATTGCTGTAACCGTAGCTGTTATTCAAATACAAATTGTATTTATCGGTTTTGAAATTGAGTACCAGGCTGCTGTTGTAGCGGCTGTAATGCGGACCCAGGCCGGAGCCGGCTGTGACATTCCCGTTAAACCCGCTTTTTGTGTTCTTCTTCCGGATGATGTTAATGATGCCGCCGGTGCCCCCCGCATCATATTTTGCCGATGGGTTGGTCATGATCTCGATCTTTTGAATATCAGATGAAGGCGTATTGGTCAACAAAGCTGCCAGGTCATCGGCGGACAAATAAGTAGTTTTCCCATCCATGATCACATTAACGCCCGATTTGCCATTAAGGGTGATCTGTCCGTCGGGCGTAACTTGTACGCCCGGCAACCTTTTCAGCAGCTCCAAAGCGTTCGTTCCTGTATTAGCAATATTCTGGTCCACGTTCACCACGGTCTTATCAATCTGTTTTTCGATCAGGGGTGTTTTCGCCTGAATGGTTACTTCGTGTAATTGTGTAGCCGATGGTTCTAAGGTAATGACACCGGCATCTGTGAGGCTATCATTACAGGCTATTATCCGGCTGATAGGCTGATAACCCGGGAAGCTTGTTTCCAACCGGTAATTTCCCGGCGAAGCATTTTTAAAAACAAAATATCCTGAAGTGTCGGTCGTCAGCACTTTACCTATCGCTGTATCCGGCAGCCTCTGAAACCGGACAATCACGCCTGCAGCCGGCTGGTTTTTGTCGTCGTTAACCCTGCCCCGGATCAGTCCTTGCGCATATACAGATGAACCATAAATAACGAATAACAAAAGCGTATACAATGGTCTCATGGCACAAGAATAAGGGTTGATCCCGTCCAAAAAATAAGGTTACGGGCAGAAAGGCAAAAGCGGCCCACAGACGGGCAGGATCAGCGCCCGAACCCAGTTCAGGGGACGTTTTAACCTGTTCGTCGACGGATGCGCTGTCGTTGCCATAAAATAATTATTATTGCTGCTGATGAGTTTTTTAGACCGGCTTTTAGATCTCCACAGGAAACACCGCTGGCTGGGCCATGCGGCCTTTTGGCTTATTTACCTGTTGATCGCCGTCAGTGCCAGTAAATACAGGGACGGCAGGCAAGGTACCTACGGTTTCGAATTCATTTCCGATGCCCTGTATATGTCCGTGGAAATGATCGCCGCGTATGGCCTGGCCTATGGCGTAGTGCCGCTGTTTTTTTACCGCAAACGGTATGTACTTGCAGTTATTGCCTTACTGGCGATTTGTTATACCACATGTGTAACCGGCCGCATTTTTATTGTTAAGATCTGCGAGCCATTGGCAGGGGTAGCGCCCAAAGCCTTCGAAACCTACCGGGAAATTTTGACCGACATACCCAAATTGCTATATGTTTACCTTTTTGATATGCTGGCCGCAGCTTCTATTTTTACATTTGTTAAAGTAGCCAAAGACCAGTCAGAAATGCAAAAGCGCGCTATCGAACTTGAAAAACAAAAAGCTGAAGCAGAACTGAAACTACTTAAAGCACAGCTGCACCCGCATTTTTTGTTCAATACGCTAAATAATATTTATTCGCTTTCGCTCAGCAATTCTCCGGTAACCTCCGGTTCTATTGCGTACCTGTCTGAAATTTTGGATTATATCCTGTATCAATGCAATGAGATGTATGTACCTGTGTCCGCGGAAATCAAACTGCTGAAAAACTACATCAGCCTGGAAAAATTGCGTTATGACGAACGTCTCCGGGTAAATTTTAAAATCGATCAACAGCATGATGTTTTAATAGCACCGCTTATTTTATTATCTATAGTGGAGAATGCGTTCAAACATGGAGCCGGCAATTATATTGGTTCGCCGGTAATTAATATTGAACTTTTCGCTGAAACAGATCGGTTTACTTTTAAAGTGACAAATACTTATTATCATAAGCCCGAAGGCGGCCATTCAGAACGGATTGGGCTGCCAAATTTAACAAAGCAGCTTGACTTGATCTATCCCGCCAGGCATACTTTGAAAATTGCACAAAACGAAACTATGTTTATTGTTGAATTGCACATCGACCTGAGATGAAAATACGCTGCCTGATTGTAGATGACGAACCTTTGGCTATTCAGCTATTGCAAAAACATATTGCGCAGCTGGATTTTTTTGAAGTGATGGGCACTTGCACCAATGCTATCCAGGCAATATCCCTACTGAACAGACAACCTGTCGACTTATTGTTTATGGATATTAAAATGCCACAGCTATCCGGACTGGATCTGTTAAAAACCCTGCGCCATCCGCCTAAAACCATCCTGACTACGGCTTACCGGGAATTTGCGCTTGATGGCTTTGAACTGGGCGTGATCGATTATTTGC
This sequence comes from Mucilaginibacter sp., assembly GCA_028287975.1. GTDB lineage: Bacteria > Bacteroidota > Bacteroidia > Sphingobacteriales > Sphingobacteriaceae > Mucilaginibacter. The sequence continues at coordinate 3,439 of JAQBOP010000135.1, forward strand.
TTAAACCCATTACTTTTGACCGGTTTTTCAAAGCTGTAGAGCGGTACTTACATACGGCTAATCATGCCATACCTGATATATTTTCTTCATCCGAGACACAATTTATTTATTTGAAGTCGGGGCATAAATTTTTCAAAGTGAATACGCATGATATCTTATATGCGGAGAGCCTGAAAGATTATGTTCACGTACACACTAAAGAAAACGTGATCATTTCCAAGTACAAAATCAGTGACTTGGAAAAAGAATTAAATGGTAAGGGCTTTTTAAGAATACATCGCAGTTTTATTGTAAACCTGGCACAGGTTACAGCCTTTACGGCAAATGATGTAGAGATTGGCAAATTAGAATTGCCCATCGGGGACACTTACAAGGCGTTGGTACAACAAATAAAAAAGTGACAGGATAAAATATGTAAATCATCTTATCAAGTTTGCATAGCCAATTGGGCAAAATTTAGAGAAGTTGAAAATCTTCTCCCCAATTTTCAATTCTTCGCAATTTTTCAACAAATTGGTTCGAAAATAACCCACAGTCAGGACGTAAAAATCAATGATTTATCCCCACTCTGGCGAGTGGGGATTTTTATTTGCACAAAATTTGTACAGAAAATCACGTTCAAAAGATTTATTTTGGCTTACCAAATGGCCAAAATTGACGCAACATACCGCTATGGCATCATAAGACCTACAGGCTTTAAATCTTCTGAGATTTGGATATCAAGATTGGTTAATGGTTATTTAAGATGATTTTTCTTTTTTGTTCTTATAAGCTCTTTTTTCAGATCAGTATTTTGCTTTTGAAGGTCGATCATGTAAAGCGTTAATTCTTCTACTTTCTTTAACAGCACCGTGTTCATATCGCCAAGGTTAAGGCCATTTTTTTCTACCTGGGCGGCAGAAGGCACATCCGGTAAATGGTGGTTTTTAGCTATATATTCCTTTACTTCGTTTAAGGGAGCAAGATCATAATTTTTGTTAAATACATAATCGGGCAATATGTTGGTGTCAACTATTACTGCTTTTGAGTGGATATTCCCGTTTACGGTTAGTTTTTGATCGGGACTGGTAGTAGCGATACCAACAAAACCCGAACTGTTAATCCGCATTACTTCGTTAAGGGCGGTTGTTGGAGACATACTGCCGGAATTGCCGGAATTTACCATAAAAGCTATTCCGGATTTGAAATTAAGAAAAGAGTTTTCTCTTATGGCCTGTACACCGGCCTGGATACCGTTTATGTCTTTAAACAAAAGGCCGGTAATCCTGGGGGTATTTGACCCGCCAGTTCCATTCCAGTTTCTTTCAATCACTATCGGATACAAAACGTCTGTCGCATTCGCTTCATTTTGATAAACATCCAATCTTTGGCTTGGAGTAGAAGTGCCGATACCTACGTTACCGGCGGGGTCTATCCGCATTTTTTCAGCGTATGATGTTGTTCCTATACCGGTAGTATTAAATGTTAAATAGGTACCATTTGCGGTTGTTGACCATGGCTCTGCAGCAAAAGCATTTACTGAGCCGGTATATCTGTAAGAAGCGGGATTGGCGGCATCATATGTCGCGCCCATAGCCAACGTTCCGAGGCGCTGTGCAGCAGCAGTGGGTATGCTTGGCGTTGAAGCCAGCAACCCGCCGCCCGAAAAGGTACCTAATGCACTTGAATTGATTGAACGTATACCCTGGTTAGCAGCCGGCGCCAGTACATCAAGAAAAGTACCCGGGGTGATAGTCCCGATACCGACATTGCCACCGGCGTCTATCCGCATTCTTTCCAAATAGGACGCTGTTCCTAAAGCGGTAGTATTGAACGTTAAATAGCTGCCATTTGCTGTTGTTGACCATGGCTCTGCAGCAAAGGCATTTACCGCTACAGGGTACCTGTAATTACTTGAAGAGGCATCATACATAGCCCCCATAGTAATTGTACCAAGCCGCTGAGCTGCCGCGGTAGGTACAATTGATGCGGCAGCTAGTAAGCCGCCGCCTGAACTAATACCAGACGCGGCCGAACTTACCGACCTTATCCCCTGGCTGGCTGCCGTGGCCGATACGTCAAGCATGCTAACCGGAGAGGTACTACCTATGCCAACAAACCCCGAATGGCCAATCGTCATACGAACGTTCGCTTCAGTCTGGAAATCGCTTATCCCGTCGCCGGTGTAAAACTGAAGGTCGCTCAGGTAGGTGGTGTTTTGATCAAGTCGTTTTGCGCGAATTGCAGCCTGCATGCTGTTGGCATCAGCAAATAATATGCCTTGCGAATGGGCAGAAGGCAAAGCGCTTGATGCTTTTATAACTATTGCATCTGAATATGCGTTAGCAGACGTATTCAGTACCATTAATCGTGCTTCGCCGGGATTAAAAGTATGCAGGATAGAATTACTTATAGTAACCGACGCCAGGCTGCTAAGCCCTATCCCCACCTGGCCGCCACCTACATTCAGCACAATATTGCCAAAAGTATTAGGAGAGCCGGAGGCACTGACTGAGTGGATATCGAAATAGCCATTTGCATCTTGGGATGTGCCAAGAAAACCATATGCCTTGCCCGCCGTAGTTGAACCTATATAAGCCTGGGTTGGATTTCCGGTATTGTATAAAAATGCATTTCCGGATGTGTAGGTCCATTGTGCACTGGCGTGCATTGTTATCAACAAAGCTGCAAATGTGGTAAGTAAGGGTAGTTTCATTGAATTAAGGGTTAAGTTGTTTACTTTTATGATTGAGTTAAAGGTGTTTTTTTAGTATTGACTCCACTCTGGCGCGAATATGCAGCGGAGGCCTGAACATGACGTACTCGTGACTAAATATCAAGCATACAGGTTAGACACGAGTACTCCGCCCGCTTGGCTTACCCGATATACCCGCGCCAGATTGAGTGAAGTAACCGGAATATGTGTCGTTACCGCCTATACGGATCCGGTTAACGTTAGCTGAACCGGGCGTGTTGGTATTACCGGCGTTTATTGAAACACTATTTGTTGTCGTTACAGTGCTGTTTCTTGCTGCGACACTGCCAAGCACTTCTAAAGCACTACTTGGGTTGATTACGCCTATACCAACATTACCACCTGAATAACTTATTGGCCCTAATGTAGCACCGTTGGGTAACCATTGCGCAAGTGAAGGTAAGGCTATCGCTAAAGCGACAATGCTTAAAATTAATTTTTTCATTGTGATAAGGTTGTTAGAATGATTTATCAGATTGCCTGATAATTACAGATGTAAGTTATATGTTTCTTACGGATTAATCAAGTGCTTAGATATTAATTATTTAGCTTCTTTTCCAATTTATCCATTTGTTGCTGTAAGGATTGAATAGCTTTATTTTGATCTTTAATTTGCTTTTGCTGGACAGATGATTGTTCGCCCTGAATTTCTATTTGTTTATCCTTGTCGATCAAATACAAGGTTAATTCTTCAATCTTTTTGGTTTGAAGCCTTATCATTTCACCTAAGTTGATACCCTCTTTAACTACATCAGTTTCTGAGGGCATTTCAGGCAGGTGCTTATTTTGATCTATATATGTTTTAACTTCTGAAAGAGGTGGTAAAGCATAGTCTTTTTTAAAGACATAATCAGGCCAGTTTGTTAGTGATACGACTACTTGTTTGGCATGCGCAACTCCGGCAGCCGTAATGCTAAAACAGATCATACTTTTAATTTGGGAATCTGTCAATGTTTGCGTTGTATTTCCATTTGACATTAACGGTGCAAAATAAATATCACCGCTTACACCGCCCCATATTACTCCACCACCGTTATGTGTACCATCGCTTGCAACCGTCCAGTTCCAACTGGAATCTCTGGCTGCATTAAAACCCAGATAGCTTGTTCCGTAGCCCAGGTTTGCGCCGTTAGCCATTCCGAGTGACGCTTTACCGATGTTGTCACCAACCTGAAACGTAGAGATAGGTGTCGTGGAAGATACGCCGACTCTTCCGCCAAAAGGATTTAATAGAAGTTTTCCGTTATACAAACCCGCGCTTTGCGTTCCTTGCAGGTAGGGATAACCATTTTTATCCGCCGATACACCTAACAATAAAGAGGTGTAATTACCAGACCCCGTAGTTGGGTTGCCAATAAGCACACCACCGCTGCCTTGCGGATAAACTGTTAACGATTTTGACGGTGTTGCAGTACCAATACCTACATTACCAGCAGGTGTTATCCGCATACGTTCAAGAGCTCCGGTATTAAGCGTCAAAGCACCGGGCGATGAAATTTGAAGTGAATTAGGGTCTATAGGGTAAGTGGAACTATTAAGGTTTATAAGCGCATATACGACACCATTATTTAATTGAAATCGGGTACGAGCCGCCGAACCGTTATTAGCGTTAGTGAATTGTACGGCTACTGTACCATTTATGTTAGTAAGAACATCCAGCGGGTATACTGGCGATAATGTTCCGATACCTACGTTACCACTCGTGTATGTTATCTGATTGGGCGCTGATGTATTCCATTGAGCATTAGATATTTGAACTATTGCTAATACGGCAGCCAAAGTAGTGTAGAATTTTTTCATTGTGATAAGAGTCTAGGTTGATTACCTGGTAATACGAGTGTAAATTATATATATTTCTTATTAGTGAATCAATGGCTTGGATATCGGCGCTATGGGCTTTTTTGATTGCCAATTTTGTGTTATTTATCCGTTGTCAATTTAGCTAACGCCTTTTCTAAAGCAGTAATCCGCAATTCGTCTTGTTTTTTAAGTTGCTCGATTTGTTTTTGCTGTTTTGCTAACTGCTTATCCTTGTCAATAAGATATAGCGTCAGTTCTTCAACTTTTTGCAAAAGCTTTGTTTCCGTGTTTCCGACGTCTAAACCATCAGATTGCATTTCTTTGGCTGAAGCGATTCCGGGCAAATGATGGTTTTTATCTATATATTCCTTAACATTGGCTAATGAAGGTAATTTGTAGGCAGGTTCGAAAACAAAATCTGCACCGGTTGTATTAACTACTATTTGATTGGATCTTACGTTACCTGCCACATCAAGTTTATAAGATGAATTAGTCTGACTGGTTTTGCCAATCAGCAGATTTCCGTAATTAATGCGCATTGCTTCACTGCCTTGTGTACCGAAAACAAACGACGTTGGGGCAAAAATACTGAATGATCCGGGATCGGTACCATATTGTGAACCGTTAAGGTTGAAAATTACAACGGAGTTGTCATTTTGCAGTTGGTACCTTATTCGCGCCAACGAGCCAGCGCTCGAGTTGTGCACAACTACTCCTACGGTACCATTTGTATTGTTTTCAGCATCTATTATTGAGTTAACAACAGGGGCCGATGTACCAATCCCCAGATAACCAGTTGGAACAATCAGATTGCCACTGATTCTTCCTGTCCCGTTTACATCAAGAGGATATGCCGGGCTTGGTGTTCCAATTCCTACCCGCTGGTTGGCATCAATATGTACGGCTTCTGTTAGCGTATTTGAGGAAGCGGTAGTGTAAAAACTCAAAAAACCGCCCACAGATGTGGTCTCATTAGTATTGCCGCCAACAATCTGGGCCTGAGCTGATAAAGAAGCATTATCCGTAGTACGATTTCTCGAAAATACCAATGCAGCGCCAGCCGTGCCTTGCCCGATTCCATAAGCATGAGCACTATTGATAACAAGGCCCTGATTTACTCCCGCAACATTACCGGCTTCAACCGTAAGCGGCTTGAAAAGATTACTTGTTCCAATACCTACATTTCCGCCTGGATAATTATAATAGATTGGACCCGGTGCCGTGCCGCTCCATTGAGCATTAGATATTTGAACTATTGCCAATACGGCAGCCAAAGTAGTGTAGAATTTTTTCACTGTGATAAGAGATTAAGTTGATTGTTCTAATATAAACATTGCCATATTAATTTGCAATAGTCACTACTGTAAAGATGCTACGCATTAGGTGCAAAGGTCCGTTATCCCTGTCTGCAGGCGGACAGTCCCCTATCGCTAACGCGGGATGCGCGTTTTGTTCCACGCGAATGTATGACAGATGGAACACTTGGTACAGTTTTTTTGATAAATTATTGACAATAAGTGCTTTGATTAAAATCGGTGATACAAAACGATACACACTTATAAGTCAGTAAATTTCAGTTTAAAATTTTATAACCTAGTGATAATCAATGTTTAAAAGTTTATGTTTGGCATTGATCCGAAGAGCGCTTTTTCGCCGTTAAGGACACGAATACTAAACGCTCTTTCCCACCACTACATACTCATATCTTTGTAAAAGATAATAAATCAGGACTAATGGCAGCACTTTGACTGCATACTATACAAGACACCGATTGAAGGATGTTGAGCGCGAGGGTAACCTGCCATTAGTTTCTTTTTACAA
>JAQBOP010000138.1 GCA_028287975.1 Mucilaginibacter sp.
TTGTAAAAAGAAACTAATGGCAGGTTACCCTCGCGCTCAACATCCTTCAATCGGTGTCTTGTATAGTATGCAGTCAAAGTGCTGCCATTAGTCCTGATTTATTATCTTTTACAAAGATATGAGTATGCGGAGGTATGCACTTATACCCCATTAAACCGTTTGCCTGAAACGGGCAGTTTATTTGCCGAGTTTACTCCGTTAAATTAGGTTCTATCCAGTTTCCGTCTTCACGGATAATGCCGATCAGCTCGTCAAGGGCGTTTGTGGCGCTGATATTTTTCTTTACTGCTTCCTTACCACGATAAAGGGTCACCTTATCAGTACCCGAACCAACGTAGCCGTAATCAGCATCGGCCATTTCGCCGGGCCCGTTTACGATGCAACCCATTATACCGATCTTCAATCCTTTTAAATGACTGGTACGGCTGCGGATCATCTGTGTAGTGATCATCAGGTCGAACAAAGTACGGCCGCAGCTTGGGCATGAAATATATTCTGTTTTTGAGATGCGTGAGCGTGTGGCCTGTAAAATACCAAAAGCGGTTGAGGTGATGGTTTTAGTATCCACTTCAGGCGCGTCTATCCAGATACCGTCACCAAAGCCGTCTATCAGCAAAGCGCCTAAGTCGGTGGCGGAGTAGAGTTGTAATAGCGTGGCAGCCCCCTCTAAATCTCCCCCGGTTGGGGAGACTTTTATTTGGCTTTCACTTTCTAAAGCCCTCCCTTCCGGGGAGGGTTGGGTGGGGCTGTATGTGCGATGAATTATTACCGGCACATCCAGCCCCAGCTCTTCCATTTTAAAGAAAAATGTGCGCTGGTCGGCCATGCCGTGTATCGCATCGGTTTCTAAAATAAGCACCAGAGAATTACTGAAAGGCAATAAACCAAACATTTCCGAATTAATATCTTCAGGTTTTACCCTTACCAGGTTTAATGCAGATGACCGATCATCTGCATTAATAAACTCGGCTAAAGTAAATACAGGGTGGCACAAGGTTTTGTCAGCCAGTTTTTGCCATGCATTGTAATTGTACAGCTGCTTTAAGTTTGACGGTAGGTTAAATGAAGGCAGTTCATCGCCAAAATAAACAAAATCAACCGACTGATCGGCCATATTATACTTATCCAGCAACGGCGAATAAAGATATCCGGCGGCATTCAACACCGAGGCATCTTTTAAATTTTCTTTTGACAGATCAACCACCACACGCGGTACCATGTGCCCGCCGATGAACGCGTTGGCTTCGTAGGTTTCGCGTTTTTTGTAAGTAAAAGGACTATGAGCCCCCTCTAAATCTCCCCCGGTTGGGGAGACTTGGACAACGTTTGAAGCCCTCCCTTCCGGGGAGGGTTTGGGAGGGGCTCCTTCGGCCTTTGACCTTTCTGTATATCGTTCAACCAGCGCAATAGCCACCGGTGCTTCTGCTTCAGGTTCTTCAGTCAGGGATACGCGTACGGTATCACCCAGGCCGTCTTCCAGTAAAGTACCAATACCGACTGCAGACTTGATGCGGCCGTCCTCGCCGTCGCCGGCTTCGGTAACACCCAGGTGTAATGGATAATTCATGCCTTCGGCTACCATGGTTTCAACCAATAAGCGATAAGCCTGCACCATCACCTGCGGATTACTTGACTTCATGGAGATCACCAGGTTATAATAATTCAGCGTCTCGCACATCCGCATAAACTCCATTGCCGACTCGACCATACCCTGCGGCGTATCGCCATAACGGCTCATGATCCTGTCGCTTAACGACCCATGGTTGGTGCCGATCCGCATGGCGGTGCCATACTCCTTGCATATTTTCACCAGGGGTGCAAATTTCTGGTAGATGCGGTCCAGTTCGCCCTGGTACTGCAGATCGGTATAATCTATCTGGTCAAATTTCTTTTTATCGGCATAGTTACCGGGGTTTACCCGTACTTTTTCCACGATCCGCGCGGCAACTTCGGCAGCGTTAGGGGTAAAATGTATATCTGCCACCAACGGCGCAGTATAGCCACGCTGGCGTAATTGTTTTTTTATCTCGGCAAGATTCTGTGCTTCTTTAATGCTCGGCGCAGTTATGCGCACATACTCGCAGCCTGCTTCTATCATCCGGATTGATTGCTCGACCGTACCGATGGTATCCATGGTATCGGTAGTTGTCATGCTTTGTATACGAATGGGGTTATTACCGCCCATGGGGACATCGCCAATATTAACCTCGCGGGTAACAAAGCGCGAATACCCGGTTAACGAGTTACAGTAACGGCCGGGAAGTAATATAGCGGGGATGTTCATGCAGGTAAATATTTTGTTTACAAATTTACGAAATATGTTGTTGCAGATGAGCGTTTATACTTTTAATATATCAATATAATCATTAAATTTGACTTAATGACAACTCAATTCATAATAAACGACAAAGGGGAAAAAACAGCCGCGATTGTTCCTATTAACGAGTATGAAGACCTGATTCATCAACATCATCTGAATCTTGAATTGTCTGATGATTATAAACAGATGATAGATAAGATGATCGCGCAGGAAGAAAATGGGCAAGCTAAATTTGTGTCAGCCGAAGACATAAAAAGCCGCTTCATGAGCAGATGAGTTATACGCTAACCTACAGGTTTGAAGCAGAGATTGACCTTATAGAAATAGAGACTTATTATAATAAAATATCGCCGGAATTAACCAAACGATTTTTTGCAGAGTTTTTTGAGACACTTAAATATATCGAGCAGGAGCCAAACTTATTTCAAATAAGATACAGAAAAATCAGAATTGCTCCGTTATATCGCTTTCCCTATGGCATCCATTACAGGGAAACCAATAAACAAATAGTTATTTTTAGAGTATTACATACAAAAAGATACTTCAAATAATTCTCTGTAATTATTTACCTTTCTGACGTACTTTTACACCCAACATGAACGACGAATATTACCTGGTTGAAGGCGAAGAAAAAAAGGGGCCATACACTTTTAATGAACTGACCCAAATGGATCTTGATATCCATACAGAGGTTATTACCCCGTTAAGTGATAAACCGCAATACGCGTCAGAGCTACCGGAGTTTAATTATTATTTTGAAGCACAGGGCGTTTACTTCCCTACAATGGATAACCTGGCTTCGTTAGGGAAGCGGTTAAGCGCCTTTATTATTGATTACTTCGGGATCTATATCATCGTATCGAACGTCGCCGTCCGTACGGGTTGGGTGGTTTTGCCTTTAGATTATACATTTGGTAAGCCTGTACCTGCATCAATGCTTATCATGTCTGCAAGCGTGGTTGCTATATTTTTATTGTACAAAACCATTTGCGAGGCTACAAATTTAAAGGGTAGTGTGGGCAAAAAATTATTTAAATTAATTGTGGTTGATATAGACGGGCAACGTTTATCATTACCCAGGTCGTTATTACGCAACCTTGGGGTGATATTATCCCTCACTATCTGGATCCCTTTTTTAAGCGTTTTTTTTAGTGAACACCGCCAGGAATGGTATGACAGCCTTGCCAAAACTTACGTTATAACAACGGTTTAAGGTTAAGAGATTAGTATCTCTTAACCTTAAAGTCGGCCATACCGCCGCTCATTTTTATATAGATCTTATTTTTAGCGTTGCTAAATCCGGCGGTTTCATAAGTACCGTCGTCTTGTTTGATAAAGCCGTCAAAGTTAGTTGACGACAAGCCGGTGCTGCTTTTAATATGACAGGCAGCGGTAGCCGGGATCCTGATCAACACTGCCGACATACCTGTTTCAACATCAACATTGGTTGTTGCCAATGGCTGCCCAAGTTTCACGTCAAAATCTGCAGCGCCGCCGCTTAAATTAAGCGTACGTACCTTAAACTTGGTAAGGTCGAAATCGAGCTTGGTAGCGCCGGTTTTTATGTTGATGTCCCACTCGGGTGCCGTGTTTAATTTAAATACCGCGGCGTTGGTTTTGCTGCTGTCTTTATCATCGTCGTCAAAATCAAAGTTGATACCGTGACGACCCTTCATGCTAAAGTTAAGGTCGGCCACAGAATCTTTTTGATTATGAGTAAACTCATATTTACCTTTAAACTCGTGGGTATTGGCGCTGAATAGTTGGTTAGTAGTATCACTTAGCGTATAAGTTGTACCACCCCCGCTTATGCTTAAATGCGCAACTTTAGTGCCTGTGGTAAAAGGCGTATTAAACTGGCTGTTGCCTTCAACTTTGGTTATGCTAACGCTGTCTTTATCGTCGTCGTCGTTATCATCATCATTGTTGTTGTCGTTAAAGTTGTAGTTATAGTTATTCCAAAATTTATGGTGCTTATCAAAGTTGCCGAAGATGATCAGGCAAAATCCGCCTACAATTACGCCCAGCTTTAAAACGGTAGCCCAGGTTGATCTGTTATGGGCGAATATCAGGTTGATACCGCCAATAACTATAAAGATGGGCCACAGGTAAAAAAAGTTACCCCAATGGAAGGCTATTAAACCGTAGTTGTGAAGCAGGATAACCGCTCCTATCATTATCAGGACCAGGCCCGGAATTATTTTA
>JAQBOP010000139.1 GCA_028287975.1 Mucilaginibacter sp.
GGGCACGGATATTAAAAAAGCCCAATACCACAAAAATCGCTATGATACCTACCAGCAGCAGGTTATAGATCATAGTGGCCAGGTATTTACCCAATATAATTTGGCGTACTTTAACCGGCGATGAGTAGAGTAATTTAATAGTACCTGTATTTACTTCACGGCTAATTAGCCCCATAGTAAGCAGTGGGACAAATAAATATAAATTGCCAAGTGCATTAACCATAATACCATTAAGACCAAGAAACATAGATGGCGTGAGCGCAAAGCCTAAATCTCTGAATTTAGGGTTGTTGGTCATCGCGATATCCTGCCATTTAGCTTGCGGAAATATGGCGTATGTATAATATATGCCACACTGTACCAGGAATACTATTGCCAGGAACCAGGCTACAGGAGAATAAAACAGATTGCGGAGTTCATTCCTCGCAATTTTGAAGATTAAGTTCATTGCTAATTCTGGTTAAATTATTTGTGTAGATAATTGCTTAAACGTATCATCGAGCAGGCTTTTCTCAAATCCAATTTCCCGAAGATGCCATCCCTGGCTAATGCCGGCCGCCATTAATTTTTCAGTGATATCCTGGTTGCCGTCAAAATAAACCCGTATCTGTTTTTCGGTAAGAAATTCAACATTGATTATGCCTGGTATTTTCAACAGTTCTGCTGCCTGGGGCGGGCTTTCCATCCGCATTAAAATACTATTAGGTTGCACGTAATTATTAAAAGCATCCATTGTATCGGCAAATACCACCCGACCACTTTCAATCATGATAATCTCTTTACAGAGTAATTGTACCTCAGACAGAACGTGAGAAGATAACAGCACAGCATGGTCAAGCGCTATCTCTTTGATCAGCTTTCTTACTTCGATAAGCTGGTTAGGATCAAGCCCATTGGTGGGTTCATCAAGTACTACCAGCTTTGGTTTATGAATAATAGCCTGGGCAATACCTACGCGTTGCCTATATCCGCCTGACAAATTCCTAATCAATCGATTGCTGATATGAGTAAGGCTGCAACGTTCCTTTACCTCGTCCAGGGCGGCTTTGATCTTACTTTTTTCCATTAGCCGTAGTTCTGCACAGTAAGTAAGGCACTCATCAATAGTCAGGTCAGTATACAATGGTGGATTTTGCGGTAAAAAACCGATCTCCTGCTTGGCTTTTCCGGGATTTTTCTGCAGATCAATACCATTGATAAATACACGGCCCTCCGTTTGATTCAGCGCGCCGCATATAATGTTCATGGTCGTTGATTTACCGGCGCCATTGGTGCCGAGTAAGCCCACAATGCCCGTCTTTTCGATAGAAAGATTAATATCACGGACGGCCCATGAGGCAGTACTAAACCTGTGCGACAGGTTTTCTGTCTTCAAAATAATGCTCATATATCGTTTTTAATGAAAAGATGGCATAAACAGCTAATGCTGTTTATGCCTGTTTAAAGTTTAATAATTAGAAATTATACCTGTGCGCTGCATGGTAAAAAAGTCAGCAGTGTTGGGGGTGCCGAACAGTTCAATTGTATTACTTCGGAATTGGTAGTTATTAGGGGCGTACTGCATGCCCGGCACGCCTACATCCCTTGCTCTAAATTTAGCGATCAGGGTATCGGTCGCCATATCCCTGAATTCAAAAGTATAGGTTCCAACATCTGAAGTAGCAGGGAAATTTATAAATTTAGTAATACCCTTATAAGGCAGGCTGTTTACCACGCTGCCGCTGGGCTGGCCGGTAAGGTTAATGCTTACCGGATTACTCCCCTTAGATAAATTAACGAACCTGAAGCTTGCCGCACTATCTGATAATGGATGATAAGGGATATTATCCGTAACAAACATGGTGTCAGGGTTTTGAAGTGTACCGCTAACAAACAGCGTGTGGATACTACCACTCGGTAAATTGATGGATATATTAACGATTGGCTTATCAGTTTTCAATGTATCGGGAAAATTGTAAAGTGCCAGATGCTGTTGCCCGGTGTAATAATTAAATTGATCTGTCGGGGCATAAAACAAACCGTAACCAATTTGATCGGCGCCACTGTTATAATACAGTGGCCCGCCGCCGTTAAAATTTGTCATCATTGAATAACAGCCTACAACCGCATTAACAATGGTTAAGTTTGCGCCGGCCGGAGGAACAACTGTTTTTTTACAGGAACTGATAATTGTAGCTGCCATTAATATAAGCAATACCATGGCAAAGGCTTTAATTGTTTTTTGATGGAAACAAGGAACAAGGCTCCCTGGCCCGTATATCTTTACATTATTCATTTTTTATATCTTTTATATGAAGAATTGTACAATATTTTGATTAATGATAACCCGGGTTCTGGGTTAAAAAATGATCAATGTTGATCTCGGTTATAGGTACCGGATACAAAAATTGAAAATCGCCGGCCCAGGGTTGTTTATATGAAGTGTTAGATAGCACATCATGGGCAAGTCCTAATCGCCTTAAGTCAAACCACCGATGCCCCCATTCACAGAAAAGCTCTATCTGTCGTTCGTGAGCAACAGCTTTGAGCAATTCATCAGATGACATAGAGCTTGGCAAATCTGCAAGCCCGGCTCTTTTGCGAATAACATTCAGATCTGCTATAGCTGCTCCTGCGCCGCCATTTACTCCCCTGTATTCGGCTTCAGCCCTTATCAGGTATTGCTCTGCTAAACGCAGTACCATATAATACTCGGTAGCGGCACCACCGGTAACATAATTATCTGAACCGGTTTTATACTTCACCGGATAATAAAAAATGTCTCTTGGGCCGCCATAAATAGTAGAGTTAGTGGTATCAACCCATGATTGCCTGCGTTTGTCGCCCGGTTCAAAGCTGTTCATAAACTGATCCGGTAAAAAATCATAGGCAATACCGGTATGGCGGTTGGTATTAGGAATAAATTCAGAACCTTCTACAGTGGCATTGCCTAAGCTTGTAATGTTAACGTCTTGCTGCAATTGCCATATAGCCTCCTTACTGTTTTTAAGAAAAACGCCATTAGGATCGGACACAAGGTTGTACTGGCTGTTACTGATAACTGCACTTGCCTGTGCAGCCGCGTTGGCATAATCGCCTTCATAAAGATAAACCCGTGCAAGTAATGCTGTGGCTGCCCATTTGTTAGGAATGATACGTTGACCATTTGGCGCATTTGAATAATCAGACGGCAATACTGCCTGGGCATCTTTCAAATCCTGAATTATTAAATCATAGATCTCCTTTTGCGGTGTACGTGGCAACAGTGCCGTTTTATTGAAATCGATAGTCAATACTTTCGGCACATCTCCAAATAAACTTACAAGATACAGGTAGCTAAATGCCCGCAAAAATTTAGATTCTGCAATAAGCTCTGTTCTTACATTGTCGTGCAGATCGGGACTTTTGGATGCCGCAATACCTTCTAATATTGCATTGGCGCCGTAAATTGTTTTGTAAGCAGATGACCACAAACCTATTCCATAATAAGAAAGATTGCTGGTTAATTTGTTGGTTGAATAAGGTGTAGGCGCAGAGAAGGTCAATTCATCGGCAGACTGACCCGCTGCAATTGTGGTTAGTCCCCTTGCAAAACCGCCCTCGGCCGAGTTATTTGCAAGCGAGGAACCGTTAATCATTAACGTATAGACCCCTGCCATAGCGGCTTGTGCCTGTATATCGGCATTAAATACCTGGTCTGTCCGGATACTGCTGATAGGAGGATCAATAGTAACCAGCTTTTTACAACTGGTTATAAATGTAGAAAATAGTATAAACAGGATCAATTGCAAACTGCGATTGCCTTTTATGTTATATGTTGCAAATAGTTTAGTTTTCATAACTGTTGATTTTAATAAGTAAATGATAAACCAGCCGTAAATACCTTTGCCTGAGGCATTACATTAAAATTCTGTATCTCCGGATCAACACCTTTATATTTTGTTAATACAAACACGTTTTCAGCATTCATAAACAGGCTGCAGCTTTTCATCTTCAATTTTTGTGATATCAGTTTAGGCAAACTGTAAGAAATGTTAAGGCTGGACAAGCGAATAAAAGAAGCGTCAGTATATACGCCGTCGGATGCATTGAAATTGAGGTAATTTTCCACCGCACCTGATTCTTGTACCGTACCGGTAGTATATGCACGATATGGTTTTACATCGCCAGGCTTTTGCCAGTGGTTATTTACCAATTCTTCGGGCTGATTGAATAATATGGTACCCGTTGTACCGCCGGAAAGAAATGCATTCTTGCCTATTTGTTTTACAAAATCAAAAAGCATGCTCACGAAAATACCTTTATAAGTGAACTGTGTATTGATACCACCTGTGTACTTAGGGTTAAGTTTAATTGCAATGTTATTATCATTCTGGATAGAAAGAGGAGCATAATTAAGGCCACCAGGAGTTATTACACCATCATGATTGTAATCCTGTATACTGTAACTGCCATTTAAAGGAGAAACACCCAAATAATGGTACAGGTAAACCGTACTTAATGATTGGCCCACCAATAGCTTTGTATAATATGGCGTATTCTGAATATTCGGATAAGCCAAAAGCATATTGTTATTAAACGAAATATTGGTACTTAGCACCCAGCTGAAATCCTTTTTGGTAATTACTTTGGCGGATAATGTATATTCCCATCCCGAATTTTGAACCGTTGCAGGCCAGTTTTCGGTCACACTTGTAAAACCGGTAAACGACGGGGTTGGATAATTTAATAGCTGGTTATTGCAACGATTACGGTAATGGTCAATTTGCAGTGTAATACGGCTATCAGAAAGCAGATCCATTTCAAGGCCTTCATTTAGTTCCTTATTGGCTTGCCAGTGAAAGACCTGGTTGGTTGCCTGCTGGCTGATCAAAGGCCGCACAACATTCCCGTAACCCGGGTATTGATCGCCTGAACTATTTGATGCCCAACGCGACAGGTACAGATAATCTGCTACACCATCGCTACCGGTAACACCGTAGCTTGCCCTTAATTTAAAGAAGGTAATAAAAGAGGGTGCAACATCCTTAAACCATTTTTCTGACGAGGTTACCCATGCACCACCTAACGAACCGAAATTACCGAACTGGTTACCCGGGCCAAATCTTGAAGAACCGTCGCGACGGCCATTAATGTTCAGGATATATTTATCATCAATGTCATAATTTAGCCTTCCGAAAACACCATTATATTTATATTGCCCGTAAGCATCAAAATCCCGCACAACAGGCGCGTTAAGGATAGATTTAAGCAAGTCATCATTGTTATACCCTAAACCTGTTTCTACATTATAACGCGAGTCGCTTGATTGTATGGTTCCTCCTAATAAAACGCTGAAAGTACCCGGGCCTATAATATGCGTATAATTTAATTGCGGCTCAATCACCCAGCCTTTAGAAAGGACATTGGTAAATCCTGCCGACCCTGTAGGCTTTTGGTAACTTGTAGGATCTTGCGCAATCATTGGATTGAATGATTGAACACCACTCTGTGTGATTCTATAACCAAAAGATACTTTTGCTTCAAATCCTTTAAATGGTTTGTAGCTCAAATTCAAGTTGCTATTAAGCGTGTTGGCAGTGGTTTGGGTTTTTTGAAATAATGAAGCAAACGGATAATCTCCAAACAATTGAAACCCGGGCGATTCCCATTCCAAAAAGTTCAACCCGCCGGCCTTATTAAATATAGGCGGTGCGTTGGGCGGCAAAGTAGCTGCAAGCGCACCCTGGTTAACCTGATCTGTAGATGAATTACTGTAAACGGATGAAAAAGAAACTGCAATTTTCTGATCAGTTGTATGATGATCAAGGTTAAATGATATGTTACCTGAACTGCTACCACCGGCAACTGTTAATATACCTACCTGCCTTGCAAAGTTGGCCCCTATGCGGAATCCGGTGTTTTCACTGCCCCCGGACAAACCAATAGAAGCGTTTGTTACTCTGCCCAAGCCGCCCCAAATCTTTTTTTGCCAATCC
>JAQBOP010000418.1 GCA_028287975.1 Mucilaginibacter sp.
GAGTGCTGGCCAACCGGCTTCTTCTCGAGGCCGAACTGCTCCAGCGCGCGGAAGTAGAGGTCGACGTACGGCGCGAAGCGCGAGGGGTGGCCGCCGATGATCGCGAGCATCAACGGGAGTCCGTAGCGGGCGGCACGAACCACCGAGTTCGGGCTCCCTCCGACGCCGACCCAGGTGGGCAGACGACCGGGCTGTTCGAGCGAGGGATGCAGCACCTGGTCGGAAAGGTCGGCACGCGACATCCCGCTCCAGGTCACCGGCTCGTCGCCGAGCAGCTTGACCCAGAGGTCGAGGTTCTCTTCGAAGAGCTGCTCGTAGTCGGCCAGGTCGAAGCCGAACAGCGGGAACGAGTCGGTGCGGGATGCGCGGCCGACGACCAGTTGGGCGCGTCCGTTCGAGACGGCATCCAGGGTCGAGAAGTCGTGGAAGGTACGCACCGGGTCGTTGGTGCTCAGCACCGTGACGGAGGTGCCCAGGCGCAACTTCTCGGTGCGGGCCGCGATGTTGGACAGGATGACGGCGGGCGCCGAGTCCATCATGTCGGCGCGGTAGTGCTCGCCGATGCTGAAGATGTCGATGCCGAGCGACTCGGCCAGAACGGCCTCCTCGACCAGCTTGCGGAGGGTCTCGGCGTCGCTCAACCGCCGTCCGGAGGCATCGGTCATGATGTCGGCGAAGCTGTCGAGCCCGAATTCAAGAGTCATGTGACATGTCAACAACCTCGGGGTCTGGATGCTTCCGCCGGTTGAGTAGCGCCGAAGGCGCGTGTCGAAACCCTTGGCGATCGAGTAGCGGCGATGCCGCGTGTCGAGATCCGCGATGATGAACCCGTGACCGACCCGAACCAGCCCGAGCCGTTCGTGGCGCCGTACGTGCTGAACCCATCGTCGGTGACGATCCAGAACGGCGAAGATGTCTGGCCGAGCTCGGCGCCGCCACCCCGCCCGCCGCGGCAAAGGCCGTGGCTGGTGCCGGTTGTGATCTTCGGCGTGCTCGCGTTGGTCGGCGGGCTCGTCGGGGCAGGTGTGGCAGAGTTCCAGGCGATCGGCGACAGGGTCGCTGCCGTCGGCTCGGACTCCAATGACACCGTCCCGCAGCCAATCACCGTGCCGACCCAGGCGCCACCGGGGCCCACCCCGACGGCCCTCTCCGGTACTTGCGACTCCGGGTGTCTCGATCTAGCTTCTTCGGGGCTCATGGTCCCGAACAACTCCCTCCTCACCTCGAGGCCGCTCAAGGCGCTCGCGGTCTCGCCCAACTTCCAGCACCCGACCACAGCCGAGCTGGAGTATCAGGCGGACGCCAGCGCGTGGATGACGAAGCCTGCGGCTCCCGATCCCTGCTTTCTCATCTCGACCCGGAGCCCGATCGGCCCGACCCTGGGAGGCCCGGACTCGACCAGCACCGATGCGGTGACCTACCTGGGCACCACCTCAGACGACTCGGCCGGAACGCAAATGACCCAGACGGCGCGATTCTTCCCGACGCCAGAAGCGGCCACCGCCTACATGCGAAATGTCAGGGAACAACTCCCGACCTGCCAGTCGGCTGATCACTCGGTGAAGTCCACGCCGTCGTTCGCGATTGCCGACCCGATGGACATCAACGCGTTCGCCCAGACCTCCGCAAGCAGCACGGCCTACATCTACGACATCCAACGAGCCAATGCCGTGGTGCGTTTCCGTGTCGTGTCGACCGACGGCGTCGACGAGCCAGGGGTTGTCCACTTCTTGAACACCTGGGTCACCACCGACCTGGCGCAGCTCGACCTCAACTGATCCCAGAATGGATGCCATGGTCATCCTCGGTTACCTCCTCGTCCTGCTCGCCGGCCTCTTCCTCGGCAACGGCGTTCCGCACCTCACCCGCGGAAGCGCCGGCTACCGGCACCGCGTGCCCTGGGCCGTTCCCGGATCGGCGTTCAGCAACGTGATCTGGGGCTCGATCAACCTGCTGATCGGCGCCTGGCTGGCCTGGTGGGGTTCGACCTTCTGCCTGATCGTGCCGGTGGCGCTGACGGTCGGGCTGGTCGGCGGGTTCCTGGTGCTCACCTATACGTCGCGCGCGTGGGAGAAGGATCCGGCAGCGCGGGGGCAGCAGACGAACTGAGTTCGCGGCCCGAACCGTGGACGCGGGCTCGGCCCACCTACCGCTCCATCGCGCTCAGGCGCTCCAGCACCTGCGGGTAGCTGCCGTTCGCGACGGCGTTGCGCAGGATGCCGACGTTCTGCACCGTGATCTCCGCGGCATCCGGTTGGGTGGCGAAGAGCTCCATGACCTCGTCGAGGAACGGCTCGAGCGGCATGGCGTGCGACGAGACGGCCTGACCGGGCATGAGGTCGGTCTGCACGGCCGGCGGCACGAGTTCGATGACCTGCACGGAAGTTCCGGCGAGCTGTACCCGCAGGCTCTCGGAGAAGGAATGGATGGCGGCCTTGGTCGCGCTGTACGTGGGCGTGGCGGGCAACGGCACGAAGCCCAGGCCCGACGAGACGGTGACCACGGCCGGGTCGTGCGCCCGCTGCAGGAAGGGCAGGAACGCCGCCAGCAGCCGAATCGGCCCGAGCAGGTTGGTCTCGACGATCCGCTCGGCGGTGGGCAGGAACGACGGGTCGCGGAGGTTCTCCGACTCCATGATCCCGGCCATCGCGATCAACACGTTGAGATCGGGATGCCGCGCCGTCACGGTCTCGTACGCTGCGGCGATCGACGCGGGATCGGTGGTGTCGAGACGAACGGCATCCAGCCCAGGATGCTCGGCGACGAGCCGCTCGAGGAGCTCGGCGCGGCGCCCCCCGATGATGACGGTGTTGCCGAGCGCTTGGAAGCGCAGAGCGAGCCCGAGGCCGATGCCCGAGGTGGCGCCGGGGATGAACAGGGTGTTTCCGGTGGTCTTCATGCGTTCCAGCGTG
>JAQBOP010000171.1 GCA_028287975.1 Mucilaginibacter sp.
AGATGGTAAATTGCTTTAAGATAATTTTCTTCGGCTAATGTATTCATTTAAACAAATCTAATAAAAAATTTAGACTTGTCTAAAAATAAATGTTTAAAAAATTATATTTTACATATCTTGATATTGACAAATATAATTTTGTAATTTGTAGGTAATATAGACGTTATTATGGCAGAATTAGATAAGATTGACTTACAAATACTTAAAACATTACAAGAAAACGGAAGGATCACAAATCTTCAGCTTTCAACAGAAATAGGTCTGTCGCCGGCGCCTACCCTTGAGCGTGTACGTAAACTTGAAAATGCTGAATATATAAAGAGCTACCATGCCCTGGTTGACGAGGAAAAACTGGGCTTGGGTATAAAAACATTTATACAGATCTCGCTTGATTTTCACCAGAAAAACACCATCCAGACTTTTATTAATGAGATATTAAATATTAAGGAAGTTACTGAGTGCCATCACGTAACCGGACAATGCGATTTTCTGCTTAAAGTGTACGTTCGCGACATCAAATCATACGAACAACTCATCATGGAAAAGATCAGCCGCATCAGCGTTGTAAAAACTTTCCAAACGATGATGATCATGTCAACAAGCAAAAAAGAGCCGATAGTGCCGTTAGAGTATTAACCCCCCAGCCCCCCTAAAGGGGGAGTTGACTTGCAAATTTATTAGTTACCGAATTCATTTTGCGCTATTGTTCCCCCTTTAGGGGTTAGGGGGTTTAATGTATCTGCCAGTCAATAGGCTTTTCGCCGTGCTGTTGTAAATAAGAGTTTGTTTTTGAGAACGGTTTTGACCCGAAAAAGCCACCGCGACTTACAGCAAGGGGAGAGGGGTGTGTCGATTTTATCACCAGGTGTTTGGTTTCATCAATCAACACGTTTTTTGATTGCGCGTATGCGCCCCAAAGAATAAATACAACGCCTTCTTTCTTGTCGGATATGGTTTTGATAACCGTATCGGTAAATCTTTCCCAGCCTTTTTTTTGGTGCGATCCGGCATTTGCAGCCTGTACCGTTAAGGTAGCGTTTAATAATAATACGCCTTGTTCGGCCCATTCGGTTAGATCGCCGGTTTTGGGTATGATAAAGCCGGGGATATCGGTTGCCAATTCTTTATAGATATTTTGCAGCGATGGCGGTGTTGGTATCCCTCTTTGTACAGAAAAAGACAAACCATGTGCCTGGTTAGGGCCATGGTAGGGGTCCTGGCCCAGTATTACCACTTTAACCTTATCAAAGGGTGTTTTTGCAAAGGCGTTAAAAATATCGCCGCCTTTTGGATAGATCGTTTTGCCTGCCTGTTTTTCTTCTTTTAAAAATTGCCTCAGCTTTAGCATGTAATCTTTCTCAAATTCATCACCTAAAACTTCAAGCCATGAGGCTTCTAATTCAATTGCCATAAATATTCGCGAAATGTTGATTAAGAGTACAAATAAACGGATATTTGCACTTTAATTTAGAGGATAACAAATTATGTCAAATATAGTTCGGCTGATAATAGCCTGCGTTTTTTTTGGTGCCGCTGTCGCACTATGTGTGTTTGGTTTCTGGGGATGGGGGATACTGGTATTATTATTAGGCGGTATTATCCTGTTATCATTCTTCTTTAACGAGAATATGATCATAGCGCAATATTTTCTGCGTAAAGAAAAATCAGATAAGGCAGAAGAGTGGTTGTTAAAAATAACCGATTACGAAAAGCAATTGCACAAAAACCAACACGGTTATTACAACTTGTTGTTAGGTTTGATCGAATCGCGCAAGGCGCCTTTAAAATCAGAAAAGTATTTTAAAAAGGCGTTGTCTTTAGGCATGACCATGTCGCACAATACGGCATTGGCTAAATTAAGCCTTGCGGGCATATCAATGGCTAAACGCAACAAGCGCGAAGCACAAATGTATTTGCAGGAAGCATCAAAAGATGATAAAAATAAACTGCTTACAGAACAGATAAAAATGATGAAGCAGCAGATGGCCCAAATGGACAAACAGGTAGTAAAGGGCGGGTATCGCCAGCAGTTTTAAGTAATAATAAATAGGCTTTAAAACAGAACGTCTTAAAGCCTATTTCTCTTCAATCGAGCTAAAATAATCAGGCTCAGACGAGTGGTTCTGATTATAACTGATATTCCTGTCAGGCGTCGAATAAGTATCCTCCGTCGGATTAGCAACCTCAACCATTTTTAATAAGCTTCTTATAAATGATAAATTGAAATTTGATCTGTTCAATTTTATCAGGTATTCATTGTCTGTTATTTCTAATATCGAGTTAGTCATGTCTTTACATTCAAAGTGTGATTGTAAAAATACATAACGCATTATATGCCAAAGTTTCCGGCACTTTATTATTACATTAAAGAATTGTTAATAACGGATGTAATAATTGCCTGAATAACAGATTATATAGTTATATATGATAAATTAATAGTTCAAGCAGAGCGTTATACAAACCAGCCCATCACCACTTCTTTAGCTGGCATGGTAATATCAAGCTTTAATTTTTTGCGCATCCCGCCCAGATCATTAAATACTTTATTTGGATTTGCAGCCTTTAATTCTTCAACAGTATTAAAGCCCATTTTGTTAAGCACCTGTACCCATTCTGTCGGTACACCAATTTTTACAAAATCATCGGCAGTGGATACTTTAGTTTTTTTCTCGGGACGCATTTGCGGGAAGAACAGTACTTCCTGTATGGTGCTTTGATTTGTCAGCAGCATCACCAGGCGGTCAATGCCGATACCCAGGCCCGATGTTGGCGGCATGCCGTATTCTAACGCACGTAAAAAGTCGTCGTCCATGGCCATGGCCTCATCATCGCCACGGCCCGCTAATATCAATTGTTCTTCCAGGCGTTCGCGCTGGTCAATAGGGTCATTTAATTCAGAATAAGCATTAGCTATTTCCTTTCCATTTACAAATAACTCAAAACGCTCTACCAAGCCATCTTTTGTGCGATGTTTTTTGGCAAGCGGGGTCATCTCGATAGGGTAGTCGGTAATGTAAGTAGGCTGGATCAGGTTAGCCTCAACCTTAGCACTAAAGATTTCGTCAATCAGTTTGCCTTTACCCATGCTGGCGTCAACTTCTATCTTTAAATCTTCACATACTTCACGCAAACCGGCTTCATCCATTGCAGATACGTCAATACCTGTATATTTCTGGATGGACTCATACATGGTTAGGCGGGTATAAGGGCCTGCAAAGTTTATCTCGTTTGCGCCAACCTGTACCGCTGCAATGCCGTGTACAGCGCGGGTAACCAGTTCTAAGCATTCTTCAACCATGGCCATCATCCAGATATAATCTTTATAGGCTACATATATTTCCATGGCGGTAAACTCCGGGTTATGCGTGCGGTCCATGCCCTCATTACGAAACATTTTACCAAACTCATAAACACCGTCAAAACCGGCTACAATAAGTCTTTTTAAGTATAACTCATTAGCTATGCGCAAAAATAAAGGCATGTCCAACGTGTTATGATGCGTTGCGAACGGACGCGCCGCCGCGCCGCCATGCACAGGTTGCAGGATAGGTGTTTCTACCTCCATCCAACCCTGGTTGTTAAAGTAGTTGCGCATGGCGCTGATCACCTTTGATCTTTTAATAAAGATCTGTTTAAACTCCGGGTTAACAGTTAGATCGACATAACGCTGGCGATAGCGCATTTCCGGATCGGTAAAGGCATCGTAAATATTGCCTTCATCGTCCCTGCGCACTATTGGTAGCGGTTTCAATGATTTTGACAGGATGGTCAACTCTTGAGTATGTACCGAGATCTCGCCGGTTTGGGTCAGGAAAACGTAGCCTTTAACGCCTACATAATCGCCAATGTCCAATAATTTTTTAAATACCGTATTGTATAAGGTTTTATCCTCTCCAGAGCAAATATCATCGCGTTTAATATAAACCTGTACGCGGCCTGTAGCATCCTGCAATTCGAAAAAAGAAGCATTGCCCATTATGCGGCGCATCATGATCCGGCCGGCAATGGCAACATGTTTATAGGTATCCGGGAAAGCTTCGAAGTTATCAGTAATATCCTGTGCGAAAGCGGTAACCTTATATTCTTCGGCAGGATAAGGATTAATGCCTAAGGCACGTAATTGTTGTAAAGATTCGCGGCGTATAATTTCCTGTTCGGATAGTGCAATACTCATTTTTTGTAACGATATTTTATTGAGGTGCAAAAATAGGATTTTTTCCCGTTGTATGTTAGGATAAGCTTAACTTTGAATATGTACCAGATAGATACCGAGATTGCGATACCCAATTATGCGCTTGCGCCTGATATGATAACGGGTAGTAAAACATTCACTATTAATAAGGCCAATTGCAGCGTTAATTATAGATTAGAAGATTTTTTGGTACCACATCGTAAAGATTATTATTTCTGGGCCTTTGTAAAAGATGGGTCAACCCGTCATTGGATAGACATGACGCCATATAAGCTAAAACCCAATAGTTTTTATTTTACGATACCCCACCAGGTACACTTAAAAGAAGAGGCTAAGCCTTTAACCGGCATGATGCTTTGTTTTACAGATGATTTTTTGGCACTTGAAGAAAATAGCTTATTAAGGCAATTACCCATTATCCAAAATCCTGATAACGGACATGAACTCACTTTAAACAACGCGGATGTGGTATTTATTGAGGATATGATGGAGCGGATCTACCAGGAGAATCAAACAACCAACAGCAACTGGCGGCAAAGTATGCTGATGAGTTATATGCGGATCTTGTTTATATACCTGAGCAGGTTGTACACCGAACAATTTAGCCAAAAGGACACGGTTCATGACCGCGTGCTACTTAAACGATACCTGTCAAAGATAGAAGAGAGCTACACAGAGCATCATGAAGTATCTGCCTATGCGGATATGCTGAATATATCTGCCGGACATTTAAGCGAAGTGGTGAAAGAACAAAGCGGTAAGCCCGCCATTACGCATATCCACGAGCGTTTAATGTTAGAAACCAAACGCCTTCTTTTTCATACCGATCAGTCCATTAAAGAAATAGCATTCGGGCTGGGTTTTGAGGATGCTTCTTACTTTAACCGCTTTTTTAAACGATTGAGCGACCAGACACCGGCAGGTTACAGAAAGCACATCCGCGAAATGTACCATTAATGCCTGCGTAAGTGCAGTTTTACTGAAAAGCAGCTGCTTACCTTTGTTCTGTTAAACAATAATTAATGACAGAACAGGAATCAGCAAACAAAATGACAGTGCTTCGCTTCAATAAAGAGGTGATGCAGCAAGGCAATGTTGAAGCATTGCTTGAAATTATCCACCCCGATTTTATTAACTATACAGCACCGCCGGGTACCGCACTTGGTCCGCAGGGTATACATGATTTTACCATTAATATCATGCATAAGGCCTTAACCGAACGGGAAGTTATTATACATGACCAGGTCGCTGAAGGTGATAAGGTAGTAACGCGCAAAACCATCCGCGGCCGCCATATTGCACCTTTGCTGGGTGTACAACCAAGCGGCGAAATAGTCGACATCAATATTATAGACATCATCACCTTAAAAAACAATAGGTACATGGAGCATTGGAGCAACCGTGACATCACGGATATGGTCGACAAAGCTGCTAACCACAAAAACTATCAAAAATGAAAAAAGTATTAATAACAGGAGCCAATAAAAGTATTGGCTTTGAAACAGCCAGGCAATTATTACAACAAGGCTATTTTGTATACCTGGGCTGCCGCGACCTTAATAATGGCGAACAAGCTATAACCCAACTAAAAGCCGAGGGCTTAACTCATGTTGAACTATTACAGGTAAACGTGAGCGATCCTGCGTCAATAGAAGCGGCAAGTAAACAGGTAACCGAGCTTGATGTACTGATCAACAATGCAGGCATACTGGGAAGTGTGCCTCAACTACCAACAGCTGAGCCATTACCATTGATCAGAGAAGTATTTGATACCAACTTTTTTGGCGCGATAAGTATGGTTCAGAATTTTATTGATGTACTTAAAAAATCCTCCGAACCAAGGATTGTAAACGTGACTTCAGGACTGGGCTCACTAACCTTGCACAGCGACCCAAACTGGAAATATTATAACGTTAAAGGGGCTGCCTACGGTCCGTCTAAAACAGCTTTGAACGCTTATACGGTTCACCTGGCTTATGAACTAAGGGATACTGCTTTTAAAGTAAATGCAGTTGATCCCGGATGGACAAAAACAGACTTTAACCGCCACAACGGCCCCGGTACTATTGAAGATGCGGCAAAGATCATTGTTAAATATGCAACCATTGGTGCAGATGGCCCTACCGGTAAGTATTTTAGTAATGATATAGAAACGGCAGATCAGGAAAGCCCCTGGTAATGTTTTGCATATGGTTTCTGTTTGATACCTTTGCTATATGGACATTAAAGTAATCGCTTTTGACGCTGATGACACACTTTGGGTAAATGAACCTTATTTCAGACAGTCGGAAGAAGCATTTTGTACTTTATTGGAAGAGTATCTGCCCCGGCATGAGCTTGAACGCGAGTTGCTGAAAATAGAAATAGGAAACCTTGGATTATATGGTTACGGTATTAAAGGCTTTGTGCTATCCATGATAGAAACGGCCATGACCGTAACCAATAATATGATCAGCGCTAAAACCATAGGCGATATTATAGAGCTGGGCAAGCAAATGCTAAACCAGCCTATTGAGTTGCTGGATGGCGTTGAAGAAGTGCTGCGCGCGCTAAAAGGACGATACCGGCTGGTGGTAGCTACCAAAGGCGACCTGCTTGACCAGGAGCGTAAACTCAAAAAATCAAACCTGACCAATTATTTCCATCACGTCGAGGTCATGTCTGAAAAGGACGATGCCAATTATTTAAAGCTGATCAAACACCTGGACATCCGCCCAAGCGAGCTGTTAATGGTGGGTAACTCGCTTAAAAGCGATATACTGCCTGTATTAAATGTTGGCGGCTATGCCATTCATGTACCTTACCACATTACCTGGGCCCACGAAGAAATTGAGCATAGCATTGACAGTGGTATGTTTAAAAGTGTGGAATGTATCAGGGATATTTTGGGGTTCGTGTAGCTTTATTTTTTGTTGCTTGTCTCACGAGAGAGTGTGTGCCAAATGAGCCAAGTGAGCCAATGTTTTAAGTTAATATAATGATAATCAAATGCTTGTTATAAATCGGTGAGCCAAAATGAGCCAAGTTGAGCCAAAAAACTGACAGTGTAGCACCACCATTTATTAATTTAAATTACTCGTTAGTAGAAATTTTTATTTTTTGAAGAATAAGATTAGCTCGTTCTTCTAAAAATGTATCATAATTATCATTTTCATATATCGCCATTCTTCTCGGAATTAAATTACTATCTAAGATAGATTCCATAATATCATTTGGGATTATATTAAAGAAATAATCAGAAGGTTTTTTGTTCGAAATAATTTTGTTTGAATTCGCTGGTAAGAAGCAAAAATTGCAAATTGAATTAATTTCTGATGTTTTTCTACCCAGCCTTTTAAGATAGGCGTTCGGAAAAATATGATGGTATTCTTTTTTATTATAATTTGATAAAGCTGATCCTGTATCGATTACATGTCCATTTGTTAAATCAAGTGGGTTAGATTTAGAAAGAAGTAAAAGGATTGCCCTCACCATAGGATTAGATTTAGAAAAAGGCTGTCTAATTAAAATCTGCTCACTTATTTCACTCTTGTATTTATTTATAGCATCGAAATTATCTGATAGAAGTTCATCAATAAACGATATGTCTTCATCCATTTTTGCGTCAGTGGAAAATGTATACCTGTCTGAAAAGGAGGTTCGCCAAAACCAGTTTTGTACAACTTTAGTCTGATGAGAATTCAGAGCATTTTTTTTAGAAAAGAGATAAGTTAAAGCTACAAGTTGCTGTGCTTTGGGTAAAAAATCTTCAGAATTAGCATTAAATTGAGTTG
>JAQBOP010000176.1 GCA_028287975.1 Mucilaginibacter sp.
ATAAAAGTGCCCTCAACAACCATTGCAACCACGCCACCGGATATAAAACCAGATAGTGTTGCCGCACCGGTGCGTATTGATAAAAGCCTGCATGGCCAATATGAATACTTGCAAACCAAAGTATATAACTACCAGAAACCTTTTGTTGACGCGCTTTATAAAAATTTTACGGATACGCTGAAAAGCAGCCGAAACAAGCTAAAGGATATCCAGGATAAAGTGGCCGAGCAGGCTAAAACCATTGCCGGCTTACAGGCTGACGTTACAGCAAAAGATCAATTATTGACAAAAACAGATGCTATCAGCTTATTGGGATTCTCATTATCAAAGTCGACTTATAGTCTTGTAATGTGGAGTTTGGTGCTCATCATCGGTATTATAGCCGCCGTGGTTATTGCGCGCACGGGCGGTTATCGTAAAGAGGCGGGTTATCGCACAACGTTATATAACGAGCTGGAAGAGGATTTTAAAACCTTTAAAGTCAAAGCCAACGAGAAAGAGAAAAAACTGGCGCGAGAACTGCAAACCGAACGTAATAAACTGGACGAGTTAACAGGAAGAGGTTAGCCCCCCGGCCCCCTGAAGGGGGAGTAATAAACAATGGCAAGATCTGCAAACACTGACACCAATTTGCTAAGTGGCAAAGCCTACCTGTTTGGCTGGAACCCTATTAAATTTGAGTGGGCCGATATTAACAATGATATCAGGAAGCTTAAAGAGACAGGGAAACTTGAAGATAACTGGAGTGTGATCAGCCATAAATCCATTCGGCCGGGCGACAGGGCTTTTATCGTTCGTGTGGGTGTTGAGCCGAAGGGGATATTCGCTTCGGGTATCATTGCTTCTGATGCTTACCCTGCTTTTCGCAATGGCAGGCATTATTACCGTATTACTGTAGCGCTGAATGTCTTGCTAAATCCTGATAAAGAACCCATACTCACTTTAGACATTTTAAAAACCGGTAACCTGGCAGCGCAGAACTGGACACCACAAGCCTCGGGTATATCTATCCGGCCCGAACTGGTTGATGAACTGGAAGGTGTCTGGCAGGATTTTTTAAATCCCGAAGAATAGCAAATATGCCAATCGCCGATATCATTATTTATCTTTTCCTACTTACGGGGGCAACCTTAAGCTATACTAAAAACAAACTTACCTTAACCGGTGCAATAACCGGCGCATTGGTTGGCTTGTTCATCTACAAAGGTGCAGGCTATTCCGGCCTTGTTATGCTTGCCATGTTTTTCATCGCCGGGTCATGGGCTACAGGCTGGCAGATCAATAAGAAAACCGCCATCGGCGCAGCCGAAGAAAACAAAGGCCGCCGTACCGCGGGGCAGGTTTTGGCAAATGGCGGCGTGGCGGCATTGCTTGGAGCTGCTACCCGGCTCTTCCCCGAAAATACAGTTGTGATTAAATTAATGATAGCCGGAAGCTTTGCCGCCGCTACCGCAGATACCTTGTCGTCCGAACTGGGCATGGTTTACGGCCGCCGCTTTTTCAATATCCTCACTTTTAAAAAAGACCAGCGGGGCCTGGATGGCGTGGTGAGTTTAGAAGGGACATTGGTAGGTTTGGTCGGTGCTGCATTGATAGCTTTAGTTTATACCTTGTTTTTGGGATGGAGTATTTCTTTCTTTTGGATCATTATTGCCGGGTTTGCCGGAAACCTGGCTGATTCGATTTTAGGAGCTTCGCTTGAGCGGAAGGGATGGATAGGAAATAATGTAGTTAACTTTTTGAATACCGCTGTGGGGGCCGGGGTTTGTTGGGTGGTGATTAACTTTTAAAACATAACTATCATCACCTTATTTAAAACAAAACAAGTTATACCAATAACTGTCTTACCTGTACATAAAAATTAACGAAATGGTTGTTTTAAAAATAAATGCCGGTACACCGCACGAACGTGAAGTAAAAATAGTGAACGACAGGGGCACCTGGGACAGTGGCGCTTACCACATCTATTCCGCGACATCCTTACAGGATATTGAAACTGAAGAGCCACATGATATTAACCGGCCTGACTATTTAGGAGAATTACTGGTTGATAAAGAGAAAATATTCTGGGAATATAAACAAGCCCATTTGCAGCCCGACGAACAAAAACAAATTGCAGAGTTTATTATCGATTATAATGCTCCGGATGGTGTTTATTAATTAGAGTAGAATATATTTATCAGCCGGGGTCACAATCTCATAATTGAATTACTTATTAGTATATGGGATTGCGAATCTGAATTAACGGGGCAACATCTTTCTAACTAAAATCAATGATTTTACCTAAAGGATCGCGTACAACTCTCTCTTTATCCACTTCATCAAAATACCATCCGTTTGGCAAATCTTTCCATTGAGGAGGTCTTTGTTCCCAATTAAGATAGCCATCACGTCCTATGTTTGTGCATATATCAATGTATTCATACGTATATTCATTATCGTTAATTATATCAAGTATTTTAACCCATAAAACATATTTCAATTTCAAACTACCTGAATCTATTACCGAAGGCTTTAATACAATGTTATCATTTAAATAATTTATAGCAACCGATGGATAAAACAGTCCTTCAAACCTATCATCCAAAAGATACTCCGCGATAGCATTAGTTAAATTCAGTTTCTCGAACGAATCTTCGATTTTTTGCGAGAACTTTTCGCCTATATATTCCCAAACAAAATCCTTTTTTTCCGAATTAAATTCCTGATTTTTAAATACTGCCCAACCAGGAACATTTTTTCTTTCAGCTAAGTTTCCTTTGTGATATCCAGCATTGGTAACTGTTATAGTTTTCACCATATTCCACTTCCCCAAAGCTACAAAATCACCAATTTTAGCCCCAACTTCAATCATCCCAACCACCTTATTTAAAGAACCGTAAAACATAGAATTGCCGTCCCTATTAGCTCGATTCTTTCTTGTTAAATGTTTTGGCGGATATATTATTTGAGAAAATTGAGTTGGCTTTTCTTTGTAAACAATACATCTATATACATACGTTGGATTAAAAACTTTAGAAGCCATCATAGGTTGACCCTTAATTAATAAACGTATGTAAGGAATAATATCATCTATGTTTACCTTGCGAAGGTCTAATGCTTCTATTTTATCCTTTACACCATTTAAATAAATTAGATCCTTTTTTTGAATTTCAGTATCTGTAATATCAAAGTTTTTATTTTTCTGTCTTTTAAAGATATTTGCTATAGCTGTGATTATTACTTTCATTTTGAAATATTTAGGCTGAATAAATCTACTTTTTTTATTAATATGTTCAGTCTCGCATGAACATATTCGTAAATCACAATAAGAAAATGAGATAGGAAATAGTATTTAAAGCACCTAAAATTCGACTATTTCCTTACAAAAAAAGCCATCCGAAACTAATCGAATGGCTTTTTATATTTTCGGATCTTCCGGTACAGTTATACCTTGATCTCAACTTCAACACCGCTTGGCAATTCAAGCTTCATCAGCGCGTCTACAGTTTTTGAGTTTGAACTGTAGATATCCAATAGTCTT
>JAQBOP010000192.1 GCA_028287975.1 Mucilaginibacter sp.
GACATTAACTTCGACAAAACTCTTAACTGGGTTAATGATGGTGCACAACCAACAGATACTTGTCGTGCTATCCTTGCTTACAAAGGGGTAATGTACAAAAAACACTTACAAGGTGGTGTTAAAAAAGGTGCTTTAACCGAAGAACAAGCAGAAACAAAATTTGCCGAATGGTTAGATCAGAAAGATAGCAAGATCACCGGTAAAAAATCAGACTTACACTCAGCTAAAGATGCTGCCCGCAAAGCTGCATTGGTTGCCGAAGCTAAAAAGAAGGATGATAAAGCTGCCGCGATCGCTGCAAAATACACTCCTCCTGTTGAAGAAGTGGAAGAAGAAGCTCCGGTTGCTGAAGCTACAGAAGACGCACCTGTTGCCGAAACTGAAGCTCCTGCTGCAGAAGCTGATAGCGCTGAATAATTTTAGCGAACAATATTTATACAATGGCGAAGCAACCCACAGGTTCTTCGCCATTGTTGTTTAAAGCCTCACCCCGGCCCTCTCCAAAGGAGAGGGGGATTTGATTGAGGCAATAGGTATGTCCTTCCTTTGGAGAGGATTTAGGTGAGGCTAATGATTTAAATTATGAAAATTGAAGACTGTTTCCGGATAGGGAGTGTACTAAAAACCAAGGGCCTTAAAGGCGAGATGCAGATGTATGTCGACTTTGACAACTTGGATGCCATTGATTTTAACGCCATCTTTATCGAGATAAGCGGAAAACTTGCGCCATTTTTTGTGGAGTCGATCAAGTATAATCAAAAAAACGCAGCGTATTTATATTTGGAGGATGTCGATACTATCGAAAAAGCTTCTGCCCTGGTGCGTAAAGATATTTACCTGCCCAATAAGCTAAAACCTAAAAAGCGGAAAAGCGATTTTACCCTAAAGGACCTTGTCGGTTTTACCGCCGTTGATGAGAATGAAGGCGAACTTGGTGAGATAACCGCCATCCACGAATATCCACAGCAATTAATAGCCGCGGTCACCTACAAAAACTGTGAAGTGCTTTTCCCGCTAAACGAAGAAATTATTGTGGCCATTGATGTAGTTAAAGAGATTTTAACTGTTGATCTGCCGGAAGGGTTGCTGGATATTTACCTCGACTAAAAATATTTTGTCAAGTATGCTTGACTTTTGTAAAGTTTGTTTTACATTTGGTAAATTAAACTTTACAAATATGAAAACACGTTTTTTACTGCCATATAGTTTCCGGTTTGTCGGTATTATGGCTTTGTTAATTGGGCTCATATGTATTGTTATTGTGCAGGTATATACGCCTGTTCAAGAAAAAAAAAGCCTAAGCGACGTCGCCAAGATCGTGGGACAATATTCCGGGGGCTTTCCGGCGATATTTATCGGCTTACTGTTTATTGGTTTCTCGAAAGAAAAAGTTGAAGACGAGCATATCGCGCAGCTGCGGCTTGAAAGCTTGCAATGGGCAATTATTGCAAATTATAGTGTTTTATTTTATTGCTTTTTGACCGTATCGGGTATAAGCATGTTGTCAGTTATTATTTTAAATCTGCTTACACCTATTATTTTTTTCATTGTACACTTTAGGTGGAAGATATGGCAGCTTAACCGGGTAAGTAAAGAGGAAGATAAATTGGCATGAAAAACAACATCCGCGTTGAGCGCGCTATAAAAAACATCACCCAGGCAGATCTTGCTGAATTGATAGGCGTATCGCGCCAAACCATTAATACTATTGAGAGTAACCGCTATGTGCCATCAACCGTATTGGCGCTAAAAATTGCAAAGGTTTTTGGAAAACAAGTTGAAGAAATATTTATTTTAGAAGATGGGGATTAAGCCCCCTAACCCCCTGAAGGGGGAATGATAAGCGTCTTTTTGATTTATGAGATCAATTACGCAACTTTATAAATATCCCTTTAAAATATGAGCACAACCACTTCCTTTGCGCCGGTACTGGCTGTAGTTAACGGCACTACTGATATCAGCTTTTATCAAAAGGCATTTAACGCTACCGAGAACTTTTGCCTCAGAAATGATGATGGCAGTATTCACGTGGCTGAATTGGTTATTGATGGTGCGGTGTTCCATGTGCATGAAATCACACAATTTAGCCATACCATACCCGCTATGTCAGGCGGCACTGTTAACATAGGCTTGTTTGTTGACGATGTGTACACGGTGTTTAACCAGGCCATAGCAGCTGGCGCTACACTTGTTGTACCCGTAACTGATTATGAATACGGTTACCGACAAGGCGAATTAGTAGACCCTTTTGGCCATAAATGGATCATACAATGTCGTATCCCGGTATCACCGGATTGGAATAACTGATCTTTGTTTTGATCAGTGCTTCAAAAAGCTCCCCCTTTAGGGGGTTGGGGGGCTTGCTTTATTTCACTAACTTCGCCCCATGCGTTTTGATATCATCACCGTATTGCCCGGGTTATTGGAAAGCCCATTCGCTCATTCTATTTTACAGCGCGCGCAAAAAAAAGGGATCGCTGAGATCCATGTACATAATCTGCGCGACTACGCGGCCGGCAAACAAAAAAGTGTTGATGACTATCCTTACGGCGGCGGCAGCGGCATGGTAATGACCATTGAGCCATTTGCCAAATGCATTGAAGCGCTGAAGGCCGAACGCGATTATGACGAAGTGATCTTTATGTCGCCGGATGGCGAAACGCTTAACCAGGCCATGGCCAACCAGCTATCAATCAAAAAAAACATCATTATACTTTGTGGCCACTATAAAGGTATCGACCAGCGTATCCGCGATATCTTTGTTACCCGCGAGATCTCTGTTGGTGATTATGTATTGTCGGGCGGCGAATTGCCTGCCGCAATTGTGGTTGACGCTGTTGTACGATTAATTCCCGGTGTGCTGTCTGACGAAACTTCGGCGCTTTCTGATTCTTTCCAGGATGGATTGCTGGATGCGCCGGTATACACCCGCCCTGCGGATTGGAACGGTCATAAAGTTCCTGATATACTATTAAGTGGTAACACGCCCGAAATAGAAAAATGGCGTTTTGACCAGGCTGTCGAGCGCACCAAATCCCGCCGGCCCGACATCATGTAGAGACGCAATACTTCTCGGCTCCCTTGAAGTTATCTAACGGGATATAGATGAGATACAAAGTATCGTATCTATATGTGCTGATTTAGCCCATTTTTGTTAACAAAAAACAAATTGTGGAAATTTTTAAAATGGGCTTTTAATTTCAAAAAATAATCCCTATAATTGCAATCCGATTTTTACGGGTTAAAAATCGCATTTAGAGCTTAAAATCATGGATTTAGTAAAATTTGTAGAAGAGCAAACAGTAACAATTAACAAATTTCCGTCTTTCAAAGCCGGTGATACTGTAAGCGTTCATTATAAAATTAAAGAAGGAACCAAGGAACGTATCCAGGTTTACCAAGGGGTAGTTATCCAACGTAACAGTGTTGGTGTGTCTGAAACATTTACCGTACGTAAAGTTTCAAACGGAATAGGTGTTGAGCGTATTTTCCCTGCCAACTCACCAAATATTGATAAAGTAGAAGTTAACAGCCACGGTAAAGTACGTCGCTCTAAACTTTACTACCTGCGTGCCCTTACCGGTAAAGCAGCCCGTATCAAGTCAAAAAGAGTTTAATCCCGTTGATTTCCTTAATGGGAAATTAAGAGTTAAGTATATTAAAAATGCCTTCTTTCATTTGAGAGAAGGCATTTTTTGTGGTGCACTTTTCGGGGTAGCAGACAAATTTCGACTAAAAAGGTTCGTATGGCCCTTCGTCAAATTCGCGTTTTTCCGGATCAGGTAATAAGGCCACCTTTTTGTACGATTGTAAAATGAAATTTATCAGGTCACTAATATTCATTGGAGGATAATTTGTCTGCACCTTCAATTTTTTGCGGTTATAATAAATTGTCAGATAATACGGCGGAGTATCCATTACTACCATTTTTTGTTTCCAGCCTTGTAATTTTTCAACCTCACTATGTTGTATAAAGTAATTAAGGCTATCTAATTGGTCAGCATTTAATTTCCCTTTAAAATATCCGTTGTACGGTTCGGTATATTTTTCGCCCTTCAAATAGTAAACCCCTTTGTTGTCAATATCGACATCCAAAATAGGACAAGTGCCATAACACGGCCCGGCCTTGAGATGCAGGCGTGTAAATTTAATCCCCCTGTCTTCAATATGCTTGATGTCTTTAAAGTTATAAGATGGTGTATCGGCTATTTTTTTAGCATTGGCATTCACAGGAATCAATGTTAACGACTGTGCGTCGGACTGAATTATCAAAAACTTGAACAGGTCTACATGCCGGTCTTTGAAGTTATCAGCACTGGTTGTGTAATCATCTATCATTACCAACGTATCTTTTGTTAAATAATACTTTTTAAATGATTCGTAGTTACCAAAGTTAAAATTTACCTGATCGCCATAAAAGCGCAGTCCACCCAAACTGCCAGAAATCCATGTTATGGTGTTAATGGGTTGTGTTTGAGAATAAGCAGTGATGGACAAGAAAATTAAAAAGGCAGATAAGGTTTTTTTCATCCTTAAAGTTATTTAAAACTGGATATAATGGGGAGAAAAGTAATAAAAAAAGCGCTCTTCATATCCAAAGAGCGCTTTTTTTATTACTCCCCTTCAGGGGGCCGGAGGGCTACGGCAGCTCTGCTATAACAGTACGACCGCCTTTAACAACCTCGCCAATCTCTACGTTTATTTTTGATCCCAGGGGTAAAAACAGGTCGACACGTGATCCAAATTTAATAAAGCCGAATTGATCGCCTTGCTCAACCTGGTCGCCCTCTTTTACATACCAAACAATACGACGGGCCAGGGCGCCGGCAATTTGCCTGAACAATACGGGTGTGCCCGCGCTGTTTACGGTAACAACTGTGGTGCGCTCGTTTTCAGTTGATGATTTTGGGTGCCAGGCCACCAAATATTTACCCGGGTGATATTTAAAATATTTTACAACGCCGCTTATTGGGTTACGGTTAATGTGCACATTTACGGGCGACATAAAAACCGACACCTGGATGCGTTTATCTTTTAAAAACTCGGTTTCGGTAGCTTCTTCTATTACTACCACCTTGCCATCAGCCGGGCAAAGCACTGCTTTTTCGTCTTGTGTAATATCGAAATGAGGATTTCTGAAAAACTGTACAATGATTACAAACAGCACGAATGACAGTATGTAAAATATCCATTTTAAAGCAGTCGCGTCCGGTCTATAAAACTGTATACCGGCGTTTACAACAAAGATAAATAGTATACACAACGCTAAAGAAGTGTATCCCTCTTTATGGAAGGTCATTTTTTTCATAAGGCAAAATTAAGCATTTGTAACGAAGTATAGATAGGCATATACAATTGGTGCGGCAATCAGCAACCCGTCAAACCGGTCAAGCAGGCCGCCATGCCCCGGCAATATGCCGCCCGAGTCTTTTACATCAATGCTGCGTTTAAACATAGATTCTATCAGATCGCCGGTGGTGCCAAAGCAGCTGATAAGTACGCCACTGATTACCCATTGCTGCGCGGTTAGCTCGGTGTAGTAAATGCTGATGATATAGGCAGCTATCCCGGTGATAATAATACCACCGATAAGCCCCTCCCAGGTTTTTTTAGGCGAATGGCGCTCGAACAATTTATTGCGCCCCATCTGGCTCCCAACCAAATAGGCCCCGGTATCGTTGGCCCAAAGCATCAGCAAAAATCCCAAAGGGAAATGAAAATTAAATGTGCCTTCTACATAGCCTAATGCATGAAAAAAAGTAAAGGGTACAATTGTAAAAATTAAGCCTAAATATGTATAGCCAATATTGGTAAAAGGTGCTTTACTTTTTTTAAACAATTCTTGAATAAATATTGTGCTTAAAGCAACTGGTAGCAATACCAATAACCTATGATTATCAAATGCATAGGTAGTCAAAGAAAAAACCAAGTAATCATAGGTAATGAGCCCAAAAGCAGCATAAATAAACATACCATTTAAGATGCCAGATGTAATATCGGGCTTAAAACCTGCTTTTTTAACCAATCCATAAAACTCCCACAAACAAAATCCACTAAGCAGTAAGTAAAATGTATCAAATACATAATGCCCCAGTAAAACAGAGGCCAGCATCACAATAATAAAAAAGAAGCCGGTTATGGCGCGAATTTTCATAGGTTAATTTGGTTCAGGATCATCACTTCAATGGCGTGGCTAAAGTCCTGTTGATGTATATAAACCTCAACATCACCAAAATCCCGATGTGAAGAAGCTTGCTTGTTTAGTAATACTGCATCTATCTGGTGCTCGCAAAGCACCTGCTTTATAATTTCCGACCGGTAAAAATCAGTCGATGTAAAAATTTTGATCCAGTTTTTTTCCATTTATAGTACAGGCATTTTTACTTTGCCCATTGCGATTGTACGATATAGATATAACAAAAATAAAACAATTATAAGGCTAAAAATATAGCTGCCATAATTAAATATATGCTGATCGTCGGGGTTAACCTTGATCAATTTATTTTGATAAAGATAGGTTACGATAACAGCCGTGCCGTTATTAATAAAATGCGCCCATACTGATGTCCAGATGCTACCGCTCCACGCCACAAAATAGCCAAATAATACGCCCAGCAGCATCCGCGGTAAAAAGCCAAAAAACTCCATATGGAATGCACTGAACAAGGCTGCTGTTATCCAGATGGCCACGTACGGATTTTTTGTCCATTTAATGAAAATGGTTTGTATGATGCCTCTGAACATAAACTCTTCAACTATGGCGGTAAGCAGACCAACTACCAGCAGTTTAAATAACATGCTGCTAATGGTTTTCATTTGCAGCAATACGGCTGTTAACTTTTGAGCCTGGTCCTCGGCCTGGCGCATCCACCTTTGCAGGCCATCTAAAAAGTGGGGCAATACCATTTTTTGATTAATGTTGCTCAATAACTCAATTAATGGCGAGGATATGAGCATCACACAAAAAACAATAACTAATAATAATCCCGGAAATTTAAAGGATTGTTTTAAATATTCCTGCGGATCTCTGACTATCCAATAAGCAAATATCAGCGATGATGCTATGATAGGGATGGTGGTGCTAACGATCTGCAAGATCCATAAACTGGTAACAGCATTGGGGTTGGCCAGGTTAAGCTGCGCCAGATCCATCACGGTATTAACGCCGTATAAACCCATAACTATGGCAGCGCCAATGAGATAGCCGGCGCCGATTATTCCGATGGTCAAGGCAATAAAGACAAGGAATTGTAAAGATGGATGCTGTTGTTTATTAGCGTTTGTGCTCATTTATTTTAAAATGCGTATTTTTGCAGCGCTTAAAGATAAGCCATGTCTGTACAAATAGGAAATATTGATTTAGGAGAATTCCCGCTGCTGCTTGCACCGATGGAAGACGTGAGCGATCCGCCTTTCCGTTACGTATGCAAACAGCATGGCGCGGATATGATGTACACGGAGTTTATCTCGTCAGAAGGGTTGATTCGTGATGCGGCCAAAAGCCGCAAAAAGCTGGACATCTTTGAGTATGAAAGGCCTATCGGGATCCAGATCTTTGGAAGTGATATCGAACACATGCGCGAAGCATCAGAGATCTCGTCGCAGGCCGGCCCTGATCTGATAGATATTAACTACGGCTGCCCGGTAAAAAACGTAGCTTGCCGCGGTGCAGGCGCAAGTTTATTGCAGGATATTGATAAAATGGTGGCCATGACCAAAGCGGTTGTTGAGGCTACGCACCTGCCGGTAACGGTTAAAACCCGCTTAGGTTGGGATGATAATACCAGGAACGTACAGGAGGTTGCTATGCGCCTGCAGGATGTTGGGATAAAGGCGTTGACCATACATGGCCGTACCCGCGCGCAAATGTATAAAGGGTCTGCCGATTGGACATTGATCCGTGAGATCAAGAAAAATCCGCTGATAAATATCCCCATTTTTGGGAATGGTGACATCGACTCGCCTGAAAAAGCGGCAGCCTGGCGCATGGAATATGGCGTAGATGGCATGATGATTGGCAGGGCTGCCATTGGCTACCCATGGATCTTCCGCGAAATAAAACATTACTTTAAAACCGGCCAGCATTTGGATAAACCTACCTTTGCCGAACGGATTGATGCCTGCCGCACCCACCTGGTAAAATCAATTGAGTGGAAAGGGCCTAAAACAGGCGTTTTTGAGATGCGCAGGCACTATTCTAACTATTTTAAGGGGATAGATAATTTTAAAGAATACCGCATGAAACTGGTTACCGCCGGTACTTTTGAGGAGTTGGAAGACATCTTACATGAAATTGAACACAACCCAAGGTTCGAAAATTTCGTACATAGTATAGAGATTTAACATTTTAGTTTTCTCTCTTTTTCTGTAAAAAATATATATTGCTTGAAATTATGCCATTGGTGTGGCGTGGTTTTTGAATAACTGATCTTATATTTGAATTAAACGTTACTATCAATATGGTTACATTTATAACTGAAGGTGTTAAGGTTTCGGTAGAAACTATATATCAGCCGGAGTATTCAAACCCGGCGAACGATCATTTTATGTTTGCCTACAAGGTTACTATTGAAAATATGGGCAGCTACGCTGTGCGCCTGATGAGCCGTCACTGGTATATCTTTGATTCGAACGGCGCAAAGCGCGAGGTTGAAGGTGAAGGCGTAGTGGGGCAGCAGCCTGTTATAGAGCCGGGCACTTCGCATGAATATGTGTCAGGATGTAATCTGAAAACTGATATGGGCAGCATGAAAGGCGAATACCAGATGGTACGCCTGATGGATAATGCCGTATTTGATGTACAGATCCCCGAATTTTATTTGATTGCGCCGTATAGGATGAATTAAGCTTAAAAAATTACATACAGAAAAACCCCGGTTGAAAACTCAATCGGGGTTTTTTATTGCAATTAACTTTTACGATTATGGTCGATGGCCACTACCATGTGGCTGGCCCCCGCCACCGCCATGGGGCTGACCGCCGCCACCCATATGTGGTTGGCCTCCGCCGCCCATATGTTGGGGTTGCATATGCGATTGTTCCATGTGTTGAGGCTGCATGCGGGGTTGTTGCATACGCTGTGGTTGCATGTGCTGGGCCTGCATGCGCTGTTGCTGTATATGCGGCTGTTGCATATGTTGTGGTTGAGAAACATGAGGTTGCGCCGCGCGCCGCTGCACATGTTGTTCCATATTTGCCTGCCTGGCCCTGTTTGCCTGCAATGTACGCATATGGTTATTGGTTGCTGTATGTGTAATTGGCGATGGGGTACGATGCACCTCGGCATGATTTGCCATATGCCCCGGCGAACTGATAGAATGGGTATTGATCCTGTTCATAGCCGGAGTACCGGGTCTTCCATGATTTGTTGACAGCCGCTGTGCAGGGTTTCTGCCGGCCATTTGCTGATGGGATAATTGGGTATGCGTCGGTTGGATATGGCGCTCGTTCATAGCACGGCGATCTTCAGGACGTGGTTGGGCCATAATTCCGCCGCGGCCATTAAAGCTGGCCCGGCTGTTGGTTGAATGTATTACCGTACGATTAACATAGGTATTATGTATCACCGTTCTGTTTACACGAAAAACGGCTGTATTGTAACGAAACGAACGGCCACTCCAAACACCGCCATAAAACCCAGCGCCCGGATAGCCGTAACCATAATTTATACCACCATAAAAACCAACGTGCGACCCCCAATAACCGGCGTGATATAGGTAAACGCCATTATCAAAACCCCAATAACAAGGGGTCCATAATAGACCGGGGCTTGGAGGTGCAACCCATACGCCGGGTACCCAATAATAACCATCGGCATCATCATAGGCCCAATAACCAGGTTCCCATAAGTAGCCATCAACAGGGCATGCGGGTTGTGTATAAACGGGTAGTGGCGGCGGCCCTATCCTTACGGATAAACCAACGCTTACTTGTGCATCTGCCGCTGGCGAAACAAAAACCATCGCGCCCAGCAACATAAAAAATTTAACTATATTTTTCATAACAGAGGTATTTTGTACCTAATAGACAGTTATGAAGTTAAATTGTTTATCGGGGACTGCCAGACCTTTAGAAATAGCTTGGAAATATGTTGCCCAGCGATGGATTGTATATGCCCTTTTTATTGAGATAGACATAATTTCGCGCCGTAAGACACACCTACAGTGTTTCCCCTAACTTAAATAGGTTGTCTTGTCAGTACTACAAAGAGATAGCCCCAATAGGGCATACCTGTCTAAAAGATCAAAG
This sequence comes from Mucilaginibacter sp., assembly GCA_028287975.1. Taxonomy (GTDB): domain Bacteria; phylum Bacteroidota; class Bacteroidia; order Sphingobacteriales; family Sphingobacteriaceae; genus Mucilaginibacter. Next base: position 10,249 of record JAQBOP010000192.1, read on the forward strand.
ATATGTCCACACAGTAGTTTGATAAGAGGAGAAGAGCCTGGTTTACTTACCTATTTATATCCCCCATTTCTTATTCGGCTGCGGCCCCATCACAAATTCCAACGTGCCGCCGTTTATGATTTGCTGATGGCTGATATAGCATTTGTTATAAGGCTTGCCGTTTAACTTAGCCGACTGGATATACACATTGGCCGGCGAATTGCCTTTGGCGATTATGTTAAAGATCTTCCCTGTCGCTCCGGCACGGATAGCCACTTTGTTAAATGTCGGGCTGAATATTTCATACCGAGGGTTGCCCGGTGTGGCCTGGCTCAAGCCGCTTGCTGCCAGAACATACCAAGCCGACATCTGGCCCACATCTTCATTACCCACCAAACCTTCAACACCGGTTTTATAGCCGTCCGCGCAAATTTTGCGTACCCATTTTTGGGTTAGCCATGGTTTGCCCAGCCTGTTAAACATAAACGGAACCAAATGCACCGGCTCATTAGCATGGTTATAATAGTCATTCCATGAAAAGTTATCAGGCGTATTTTCAAAAAAGGAGTTCAGGTCGGCAATGGTTTTTTCGCGGCCGCCCATTAGTTTAGCCATGCCATCAATATCATGCGGTACAAACCAGCCTTGTTGATAAGGGTTGCTTTCAACGGTACCGTAATCCTGTTGCAACCGGCCTCTCTTTGGCCAGGGTTTCCAGGTGCCGTCGGCATTTTTTGGCCTGAACCAGCCTTTTTCGGGATCAAAGATCTGTTTATAGGTTTGCGACCTGTCGGCATACAGCTTCACATCTTCGGGATGCCCCAGCCAGGTAGCCAGTTTAGACATGCACCATTCGTCAAACCCATACTCAAGCGTGGTGGAAATATCCATATCATGCGGTTCGGGCTTGTTGCCAAATTTTTCGACCGTGTTGTGCGAATACTTATAAGCTTTTTGCAGGTCAAAATTACGGATCCCCTTGGTGTAAGCGTCCGCGATCACCGGTAGCGCCGGGTTGCCAACCATACAGCCCGAATAGGCATTCAAAAATTCCCACCGCTCTAAATAACCCTCTCCGCTTTGGTCGGCAAGCTCAACAAGCGAGTTGATCATATCGCTCACAACCGTAGGGTTAATAATGGTCTGCAACGGAAACTGGCTCCTGAAAACATCCCAACCGCTAAATACCGAGCGTTTAATAAATTTACTGGTACGATGCGGCTTCATATCGCCGCCCATATAGGTGCCATCCAGGTCGCTGGTCGCGCGTGGGTCTATCAGGGTATGGTATAAAGCGGTATAGAAAACCTTTTTCTGGTCTTCTGTGCCACCTGTAACGCTAATTGCCGACAGGCTTTTGTTCCACAAAGCTTTGGTTTGCGCGCGGGTTTTATCAAAATCCCACGCAGGTATCTCACTGGTAAGGTTAAGCTTAGCACCGGCAATGCTTGAAAAAGAAATGCCTGATTTCATTAAAACAACCTCGTTGGGTTTTGTAGCAAACTCGGTGTAAAAGCCAAGGTGCTTGCCTTGCTTTTCTTTAATATTTGGCAGGATAGCCGCTTTGGCAATTAACGAATCGTATTTTAAGCTGGTAACACTTTCGCTTTTTCTTGATATGCCGTCAGGGATCTCAGCGCTCCAAACCCCGGTGTTTTTTAACGGTTTACTAAACTGCGCATAAAAATAAACGGTATAGTTGGCCTTACCCACGCCGTCGCCCCAGCCGCCGCCTTCGGGCGGGCATTTCATCCAGCCCTCAATAGTATGGTCGTCAACCACTTTAATATATTGCTCGGTCGATGTACCGCCAACCCGGCGTGCCAGGTCTATTTGTATGCGTGATTGTTTATTCTCAGGGAAGGTAAAACGGATGATGCCGCTATGCGTGGCCGCGGTAACTTCTGTACGCACCTTATAATCGGTGAGTGTTGCTGCGTAATAGCCGGCTTTGGCAACCTCATTTTTCTTGCTGTAGCGCGAGCGATAGCCCGGCAGTTCCTGGTGCCTGCCCGCAACTACATGTAACGGGCCGGTTGTTGGAGTAACTAAAAAGTTTCCCAGGTCGCCATACCAGCCTATGCCACTCATTTGGGTAAAGGCAAAACCCTCGATGTATTCCATTTCATAACTGTAGCCCGGTCCGTTATCGCCGCCGGTTATGGTGTTGGGGCTTATCTGCACTAAACCGAATGGCGCCGCCGCGCCGGGGAACGTTTTACCTAACCCATGTAAAACATGAGCCTCTGCCGCGCTGGTACTGGCGCCAATAAAAGGGTCTACATAATCAGCCGGGGTTTTTATTTGTGCCGATAGATGTATGGCGCATAGTAAAACCACGGCGCACAGCGTTAATTTCTTCATTTTAAAATAGTTTACAATTTGGTTTTAGCGACCTAAATGTCGGTAAAATAAATCAGCCTGCCCATTTTTCGTTGATCGCCTTTGAAGTAAAAAAATTATTACGAAGCTAATTTCTTAGTTACATTTCCATTTAAATAATAAAATAGAACCATTTTTATAAATTATTATGACACGGTCCGTGTAAACAATCGACCTCATGGTTGTTTACCAATCAATAACCTATAATACATGAAAAAGTATATCTACATATTTTTATTGCTGCTGGCCGTTGCCGGTTTATACCAATGCACAACGCATAAGCTGCTGGCTGCTTACAATAATCCGCCTAAGGCCGATATCAATTCCTCGCCGGTAGTGCCGCCAAACCAGTCTATCAGTAAAATGAAGCTGGAGCCCGGCTTCGCGATAAAAATGATCGCGTCCGAGCCATTGATCAGTACGCCGGTTGCCATCACCTTCGATAAAAATGGCCGCATCTGGGCGCTGGAAATGGAAGACTATATGCCTGATACCGCGGGACATGGCGAAAACGTACCCAATGGTAAAGTGGTTATCCTTACCGATAAAAATAAAGACGGCGTAATGGACGAGCGCAAGGTGGTGATCGATTCGCTGGTAATGCCGCGCGCTTTTTGCCTGGTTGAAAACGGCATATTGGTTGCCGAACCACCGCGCCTTTATTACTACGACCTGGTTAACGACAAGCCTGTAAAAAGAACCCTGGTTGATGCAAAATATACCGATGGCGGCAATGTAGAACATCAGCCGAATGGCTTGTACCGGGCATTGGATAACTGGATCTATAATGCTAACTCCAACAAACGTTACCGCAAAAAAGGCGATCAGTGGCTGATAGAAAAAGCGCACGAAAAAGGACAGTGGGGCATAACCCAGGACGACCAGGGGCGCATGTATGCCAACGATAATTCGACAAACCTACAAGGTGATTATTTCCCGCCAAGCCTGGGGCTGACCAACAGGAACCTGCGTGACCCCGCAGGGTATAATGAGCGTACCGTGGCTGATAATCGCACCTTCCCGATCCGGCCGACGCCGGGTGTTAACCGGGGCTATATGAAAGGTGTTTTGGATGATAGCCTGCGCCTGGTAAACTTTACTGCAGCTTGTGGTCCGATGATCTACCGCGGTGGATTATTTGGGCCGGCTTACGCTTTTAACGCGTTCGTGGCCGAGCCGTCTGCCAACCTCATCAAGCGCGATATCCTGGAAGAAAAAGGTAACGTGGTTAAGGGCCGCGAAGCCTACCATGGCCGCGAGTTTTTAGCCAGTGTTGATGAACGTTTCCGCCCGGTAAGTTTATATGACGGACCCGACGGTGCTTTGTATATTGTAGATATGTACCGTGGTATCATCCAACATAAAACCTATCTAACTCCATATCTTGCCGGCGAGATTGATAAGCGGAAGCTGACTCAGCCACTTTCATGCGGAAGATTATATAAGGTATATCCCGAAGGAAAAAAACTGGTAAGCGTTACTTTCCCCGGTGATCCGTTAAAACTGGTCGCCCTGTTAGGCAATCCAAACGGATACGTACGCGATAAGGCGCAACAGATCTTGGTTGACAGCAAACCGCAGCAAGCGCTGCCTGCTTTGCGCGCGGCGCTCACATCGACAAACCCGCTACTGGTTACCCACGCCTTATGGACGTTGGAAGGTTTCGGTGTTTTGCAGGCGGACGAGGTTTTAACTTTATTGAAAGCGCAGCAATGGAAAATCAGGATGCAGGCTTTGACGGCATCGCCTGAAGTTATCAGCCAAAGCAACTACCGGCAATTTGCAGAAGTGTTGCAACAAATGGTTGCCAACAACGATACCATTGCCGCGCCGTATGTGGGTTTTGTAACTAATTCCATTCAGCAATATGATAAAAAAGCAGGTGACGACCTGTTGTTTAGCCTGGCGAAGAAATATCCTAAAAACATATTCGTATCAGATGCCATTGTTTCAACCTTGCAGGGCAGGGAAGAAGCGTTTCAAAAGGAAATGCTGGCTTACTTGCCCGATACGGCCCTTTCGATTAACAAACGCATAGGCCGCGTGGTTACAGCTATTGAAGAAGCCAAATTAAACAGCGACCCAAAACTGATGGCCAAGTATTACCCGAAGGGAGTAGCCATATTTGGCACCGTTTGTAAAACCTGCCACGGCGAGGATGGCAATGGCGTAGCATCGTTAGCGCCGCCGCTGAATAAGTCGGAAATTGTAAACGGCAATAAAACCGTGATGATCTCTATTTTACTGAAGGGGCTAAGCGGCCCGGTTAAGATTGCGGGCCATGTTTATAAAGCGCCCGAAATTAGCGGCGAGATGCCGGGCTTTGCGGATAATAAAGATTTTACCGACGACGACCTGGCGCAGGTTATGAATTTTGTACGCAGGTCATGGCAAAACAAGGGCGATAAAGTCACCGCCAAAGATGTAATGAACGAACGCAAAAAACTGGAATCGCGCCAAAAATCATTTACGATGGATGAGTTGGGCATGCCCGTAAAAGAAGATCCATCAATAAAAACCAATTAGCAAAGCGTAACCGCAACAAGGATAACCAGAGTAACGGACTACTGTGTGGATACATCTTTAATCTTTAGATCATGCCCCCTTTGGCAATTTTGCAAACGGCAATTTTCTACAAATAGGTAGCCCCGATGGGGCAAGAAAATAGCAGCGATTGCCTGGCAGAGTACTTTAACAATAGTGATGAATGCTGATAAACAATTATATTTAGAGCAATAAACTCCGGCGCCGTTTGTCAAAAAGATCCATACCAAATTATTTTCCGGCTTTAACGGGTGTGAGGGCTTTGGCGGCTTACCTGGTTTTTGTGTCGCATTATAGTTATGTGTTTGATGATGTACTGCCACCGCTTGCACGGCGTTTTTTCGGCGAGTTTCATATCGGCGTGTCTATCTTCTTTGTGCTGTCGGGCTTTTTGATCACTTACCGCTACTACAACAATTTTCATTTAACGGCCGACTGGTTTAAACGTTATTTAAAAAACCGCGTGGCCCGCATTTATCCCATGTATGCCTTGCTCACTATTGGCGCATTTGCGTATTACTTTATCACTAAAGACGAAAGCATAACCAAGGGCTACCAAAACCCGGTTTGGCTGCTGATTCTAAATATCACGTTTATCCGCGGATTCTTTTACCAATTTTGGGATACCGGCATAGCCCAGGGATGGAGTTTGACTGTCGAAGAATGTTTTTACTTTTCGGCACCCATTATATTTCTCATCGCCAAAAAGTATAATAAGTTTTATATCCAGCCGGTGGTATTAACCGCCTTTGTCGTTATGATGGTACTGATATTTGGCCCGGTAAACTGGCATGGGTTCTTCGGCAATTTCCCGTTTGTAATGCTGTTTACGTTTTTCGGGCGCTGCTTCGAGTTCTTCGTGGGTGTACAATTGGCGCGGATGGTATTAAGCAAGGGCTTTCATCGCACCAATAAAATAAGGTTTACATACTTAGGCTTTGGGTTAATATTTTTATGCGTGCTCATTATGGCATTGCAACCTATACCCAGGAGTTGGTCGGCCGGGGTGGAAAGCCCCATAGGCATCATCACCAATAATTATTTTTTATGTATAGCCGTGGCGCTGTTCTTTTATGGCTTATTAACAGAGACCACCGGCCTTAAAAAAGTACTGGCAAATCCTTTCATTGAACTTTTGGGAAAGAGCTCGTACATATTTTACCTGATCCATTTGGGGTGGATGGCCAACCTGATCCACAAAGCATTCGACCTGCTTAATAATGCTATCTTTAAGTTGTATGATAATTGGGATGTAGATTGGCACTCGCCTTTTGAGAGTGATAAGCTCAACCTGTTATACGCTTTTATTTTGCTTAACGCGATAGCCATCCTGCTATTTAAAACTATCGAGGAGCCGCTGAACCATTATATCCGAAAATCAAATTTCCTGATCAAAAACCAACCGCGAAACCCGGATAATGATTCGGCAGCTATTAAATGATCAGGCTTGATGCCGGTAAACGCCAAACATTTTGTTAATGGCTTTTTCGCGGTATTGAAAGATCTTTTTTATTTTGTTACCTACCAGCAGCTTGTTGCTTAAGCGGCCTATTATGCCGTAGGGGACAGCATAGTTTAAAATATCGGTCATTTGTACGCCGCCCTTAATTTCTTTAAAATGATGCTCGTGGTGCCATAACGCATACGGGCCAAAGCGCTGTTCGTCTACAAAATACTGCTGCTCTTTTACGTGGGTGATCTCGGTCATCCAGTTCATCTTTATGCCTAACAGCGGGGTTATTTTATAGGTAATGATCATACCTTCATACACCTTGCTCTTGGCATCATAAGGCGATGTTACCTCGAACCGCATTTGAGGTGGTGTTATCTTTGTAAGATTTAACGGCGATGTAAAAAAGTCCCACGTTTCAGCTAACGGAATAGGCAGGTTCTGCTCAAATTTAAATAGATATGTCTTCACGAACCGTTTGGTGCAAAAACTCAGCCAAGTAGACCCTTAAAAGAAGTTTTGTTGCTATATGTAATTTATATAGATATATTTAAAGACCAAACCTGCGTAAAGATGGATATTATAAGCGTTATACTTTTGTTGGTGATCATTATAATAATGATCAATAATAAAAATGTATTGCATGGAAAAATTGATCTTTTAGAATTTAGATTATCTGAGCTACAGCGCCAGCTAAAACAAAATAGCGACAATCGGCCAATTACTGTTAATGAGTCAAAGCCGGTTGAAAAACCTCAACCTAAAGAACCAATAATAACAGAGCGTGTAGAAACGATAATTGAGCCTCCCAAAGAATCTGTTAACGAAGTTTTATCTTCAATCAGAAAACCGGTAAAACGACATGAGCCTGAAGTACACATAAATGAAGAGCCCCGGTTGTCTTTTTTTGAGCGTTACCCCGATCTGGAAAAGTTCATTGGCGAAAACCTTGCAAACAAATTAGGTATCGGCATATTGGTTTTGGCAATAGGTTTTTTTGTTAAATATGCCATTGACAATAACTGGATAGGGCCGATAGGTAGGGTCGGGATCGGCGTGTTATGCGGCGGGATATTAATTGGTATCGCTCATAAATTACGTAACACGTATAAATCATTTAGCTCTGTATTAGTTGGTGGCGGCCTTGCCATATTATATTTTACCATCACATTAGCATACCACCAATTTCATCTTTTTAACCAAACCGCATCATTTATTATCATGGTAGTCATTACTTGTTTTGCGGTGGTACTATCCTTTTTATATGATAAGCAGGAACTTGCTGTTATTGCCTTAATTGGAGGTTTAGCCAGCCCGTTTATGGTGAGTAGCGGTAATGCAAATTATAACGCGTTATTTATTTACCTGGTTATTTTAAACGCAGGTTTATTGGTGATAGCCTATTACAAATCATGGCGAATTTTAAATATATCGGCCTTTGTATTAACCGTGTTAATTGTTGGCGGCGTTATTTACACATTAACATCTTCAACTTATGCAACGGGATTTTTATATATCAGCATACTCTATTTAATGTTTTTTGCCATTAACGTAGCTAACAATGTCCGCGAAAACAAAAAATTCATATCAGTTGATTTTAGTATTCTGCTGATAAATACAGCCTTATATTTTAGCGTTGGCCTTTACCTGCTTACTGCAATGCATCATGAACAATTTCGTGGTCTTTTTTCTGCAGGATTAGGCGCTGTCAATTTGGTATTATCGTTCCTGCTTTTCCGCAACAAAAAGGTTGACATCAACATCCTGTATTTATTAATTGGCATTACACTAACGTTCTTATCATTAACAGCGCCGATACAATTAAATGGCCATAACATAACCTTGTTCTGGGCGGCGGAAAGCGTGTTATTATATTGGCTATACCTTAAGTCAGAAATTCCATTAATGAAGTTAACCTCGCTTATCATTTGGATCGCGATGCTGCTTAGCCTGTTGATCGATTGGATGGATATTTACGCGATATCAAACAATCCGCTTTCTATAATAGCCAATAAAGGTTTTATAACTACTTTAACAACGGCGGTAAGTTCTTATCTGTTATATCTGCAAGCAGCAAAAGATAGCTCTAAAGAAATTTACAAGTTTAAAATTAATGCGTCTATCTTTCAATATGCCGCGTTGATATTGCTGTTTTTAAGTGGGTTGTTTGAAATAAACCACCAGTTTGCCAATCGTTACCCGGGCACTTCTTTAAATAGCATATATGTAATGTTATATGTGCCGGCATTTGTATATATCCTTTACAGTGTCGCAAAAAGAATAACGACAGTATCAATAAACTGGCAAACACAGGCACTTATTATAACTGCCTACATTGTAGTGCACCTGTTGTTCACGCCAGAATTTTATATCGCACAAAATGAAACACTGGTATTACACAGCATAATGCCGCTTCAATTTATAACACATTGGGCAGGAGCGGTTTTTATAGGGCTATTATTTTACGAGCTTGTTTTACTGGTTAAAACCAATCTGACTGATACCTTTCAAACTACAGCCAGCTGGCTGTTAAGCCTTGGCATTGTGATTTTTTTAAGTATTGAAGTAAGTTTGGCCAGTAACCAGTTATTTTATTCGGCAACCAGTACTATCAGTCATATTGAAGAAGTGTATGTAAAAGTGGGACTTCCAATTTTATGGGGATTGACATCGTTTGCATTAATGTGGCTGGGTATGCGTAACAAAGAACGCAGTATGCGTATCATATCATTAACATTGTTTTTAATTACATTAATAAAATTGTTTGTGTTTGATATCCGTAATATACCGCCGGCCGGAAAAATTGCGGCTTTCTTCTGTCTTGGAGTGCTATTGCTTATCATATCATTTATGTATCAAAAGGTTAAAAAAATAATTGTAGAAGATGAAGGTGCCCAAACTGGTAAATAACCTTGTTTTAACAGGATGTTTTATTATAAATACCGTTGGTGCAGTTGCCCAGCAAACCTTTAAATATGCCGCCGTATTACAAAAAGCAGATAGCAGCGCGTTTTATCGGATAGCGTTACTACCCAGTGTGTTGGCTAAATGCAATGCCGATCTTTCTGACATTCGTATTATTGATAGCCACAACAAATTTGTCCCTTATATTTTTGGCTATCAGCTGCCTGTTAAAAATCAAGCAAGTTTCGTAACCCTTCCACAAATAGGTAGGGTAACAGAAACCGACACGACCAGTATATTTGTAGTTGAAAATACCGGGAAGTTTACCATTAATCAACTATATCTTCAGTTTAGAAACACTGCTGTACAACGAACGGTAGACTTATCGGGCACTGATGATACTAAGAAATGGTATGCCATAAAAGAAGATTTCAATCTGACCGATGCTGAAGCCGGTAACGACGGCACATTTAAGCAGTTGCTCAATTTTCCCGCCAGCAATTACCATTATTTTAAGATCACTATCAACCATAAAAATCGCGAGGCCATAGCTATATTACAGGCTGGAATTTATAAGCAACAAGCTGTCGCGCCGGTTTATGTGCCGCTCCCTGCTCCTGGCTTCTTTCAAACTGATAGCGCTGCCGGTAGTCATCTGCATATCCGCTTCAACGATAGTTACGCCATAAATAAGTTGCATTTAAGTGTAAGTGGTACTAAATATTTCAAGCGTGCTGTTAGTATCTATCAATTAACCGGTAACCGGTCTGAATTAATATATGATGGTGAAATAAACTCTGCCGCTGCACCGGATATGACTTTTTCTGTAAAAGCAAAAGCAATTGATCTTTATATTACTAATGGTGATAATCCCCCTTTAAAAATTACCGGTGTAAACGCATATCAATTAGACCAGGTATTAATAAGCTACCTGGAGAAAGGGCAACAGTATCAGTTACTATTTAATGATGCCAAAGCGAAAGCTCCGGACTATGACCTTAAATTCTTTACGGATAGCCTGCAGTCCTCAATAGCATCATTAACTTATGGTAAAGCTGTAAATAATCCGTTATACCATACCAAAAAATTGATTGCGAAGAGATCGATGCCCGTTTGGACAATATGGGCTGCTATTATAATAGCGCTAATAGTACTTGGGCTATTAACTTTAAAAATGGCCCGCGAGATAGAAAAGAAATAAAAACTACTGTACCATCTTATTAGCGCAGCATGAACTGGCAAAGGCTTCGGGTTTGGCTTTAAATACAAAGCCCATGCTTAATATATAACCCATAGCCTCGTGCAAGGCCTGGTTTGATTTAAACATCGGGTTGGTGTTGATATCCGCGTGTACTTCCAGGTCAACGTCATACAGGTCAAGCAGGTCGCACAGTTTGTAAGAAATATCTATTGATTTTTGCACCTCGGTAAGCATGCGCTCCTTAATGCTCATTTTCTGCGACGTTCGTTCCTGGTGGATAAACATAAACCCGCCGCGGCCCTCGCGTAAAAAAACAATAACGGTAGCGAAGTCGGTAATGGTCCCTTTAACCTGCGAGTCGGTGCCGATGCAAACTTTAAGCTTGTTACCAAGCAGGGTTTCCCGCTCAATTGCTTGTTCTACTTCATCAATAATAGGTAACTGGATGATCTCACCGCTAAACTTTCTCCACGTCATAAAGTTCGTTATTTAGTAGTCCGTTAATGCATATCCTAAAGATAAAGCATAATGCACTATAAAAACATTACCTTATGATGATTTATTTGTTAACATTAACCTATCTATCAACAGGTTAAACGCTATAAACCAGGGCTTTTACAGTTTCTTTATCTCAACGCGGCGGTTTTTAACCCTGCCTTCCTCGGTACTGTTGTCGGCCAGTGGTATTTTATCGCCATATCCTTTAACAGTAAGATTATCAGCATTAACGCCCGAGTTAACCAGGTATGCCTTTACAGAAGTAGCTCTTTCAACAGATAATGCCATATTATGCGCGTCGCCACCCTCTGCAGATGCATGGCCGTTCAGCACAAATTTTACAGTAGGGTCTTTCTTCATTTCGGCAGCAGCTTTGTCCATAGCCGGGTATGATTCGGTTTTTAATATGCCCGAATTAAATTCAAACTGGATATTGCTAAAATTATAATTTGGCGGAGCCGGAGCAGGCGGCGGTGGTGGCGTGGCAGCCTGTACCGGTGCCGGTGTTGGAGCAGGCGGCGGTGGCGGCGGGGTTTCTGCAACAGGTGCCGGTGGTGTTACAACGGGTTTTTTTGCATGGCAAGCTTGCATTAATATAGCTGCTGATAATATAGAAACGGAGAAGTACAGGGCTTTTAAAAATTTCATAGTTGTGTGTGAATAGTTGCTATAACAACGGGCTTAATTATTTCTTATTGTAATTTATTGACGGCATTGCGCATAATGCTGCAAAAATCAGCATATTTTGAGCAATATAGTACACCTGATCCATAAAACAAAAAGCGATGAATTTTAAAACCCATCGCTTTTGTTAAACGTTTTGAAAGCTAATTCTGACCTATTTTTCCTTTTCAGGTTTCGGGTTAAAATCAAACATCCTGGATATGGTAAAACCTATGCGGTATTGCCCTTTTGAAAAACGTTGCTGCGTATTGCTCAGCATGTTCATTTCTGATACAGAGTTGGCATTGGTGATGTTAACCGTAAATACGTGGCCACCTGTCTCTACCTCGTAACCTACGCCGATCGGGTCGGCAAAAGTAGCGGTGTTGCTCCTGAAACTGGAGAACGGATGCGCATAATCAAATATCAATCCGGTATGGTTGGTTAACCTAACCCGAGCCGAGCCCTGCAAAGCAAAGAATGACTGCTCATTACCCGGTAAGTTTGGAAATGGCGTATTATCACGAACATAAGAAGGTGCTACTTGCAAAGAAATATCCTGCGAGAACTTGCGTGCTATAATGGCCTGCCCAAAGTAGGAAAGCCTGCTGCTGAAAGTTGGGAAAGCCCCTGCCTGGTACGGCTTTGCACCAGCCTCGCCGACCAAGGTTACCGCGAAGGGTGAGCTATTATCTGTTGTTTGATGCATCAGAGCCCATTTTAGTTCTAACTGCACTAACTGGCCTATGGTACTGCGGCCCAGGTCGATGTTAAAATTGTCGCTTACACCGTATTCAAATCCAAAGAAAACATCATTAACGCGGTCAATACCGAAAGCAGTTTGGCCACCGCCGTCATGCCCTGCTATATCGCCAAAACGGTGAATGATCTGGAAGTTGAACTCGTTCTTTTTTACCATCTCTGTAGTTTGAGACAATACCAGCCGGGTTGATTTAAATATGGCAACCGGCATGGGTTTGTCATTTGTCGCGTTCATGGCGTTCATTAATGAATCGGCAGCCGATGTCGGCTTTTTTGTTCCGTTTTGCGCGTTTACTGCCAGGCTCGCTGTCAGTAAGGCTATTAATACTATGCGTTTTTTCATTGTCGTGATAATTGTGTGTTGTGATAATTTATTTGGCTGCCGTATAAGTGGCAGAAACATTCATTTTAATACTTTCTCCAATATTGTGGAACACCAGGCGCGGTATGGTAATATTATGGTCGGCACACTTTACCATAAACTCTGATGTCATAGTCACTACGCCGTCTTTTACCGTAAGGTTGCCCGGTATGGTGCGCGTTTGTTTAACGTTGTGCACGTCCAGCTCGCCGGTTACGGTTATCGGATAGCTGCCGTCCTTGGTTAGGTCAGGATGTTCCTTAACCTGGCCCTTAAAGGTCGCCCTCGGATATTTGTCGCTTTCCAGATAATCGCTGTTAAAATGCTCCTGCATTAATGATTTGGGGAACTTAAACGTGTTGATGGGTACGCTGAACATCAGATCGCCTGTGGCTGAGTTGTAAACCGATGACCCTGAGGCTGTTTTAGCTGCGATATCCTCAATTGGTGCCGATGAATAAAGGCTGACCTGGACGTTTTTACAAGCATAGAGGCCCTGTCCCGTCTGGTTAATGATGCTTAACCAGGCGAGTAAAATAATACTGATATGTTTCATGTTTACTTAGGTTTTGTTAACGAATTTATGTTCCAGTTAAGCCCGACAGCTACACCAAAGGTTTGTATTTTAACCTGGCTGTACCCAATATTTGACAATGGTACTTTTAAATATGGCTGCAGGCTTATCCCTACTTTTGAATTGACCTGCCGCTCATAACTTGCCTGTAAGTTCATGATGCTGAACAGATATTTACCTTTGCCTTTTACAGCATAATATGATGGACCGTAAACGGCTGATGAACTTCCATAATCATACGTATAGCTTTCATGCATCATGATATATGATGATAAGCCCGTACCCACACTGATCTTGTTGCGCGATTTGTTGTACAATTGATAACCCACATTGATAGGGATATCCAGCACACGGCAATCGGCGGTAACAGTCATGGGGTCGTTTTTAAATTGGTACGCGGTATGGTACTGATCAAATGGAAGCGAATACGGCTTGGCAGAATAGTTAACGCCGGTGCTTAACGTAAACCGCTTAACTCCCGCCGAAAACATCAGCCCGACATTAGTACCCGCGCTGGTTGATTGGAACGAGCCAACACCGTTAGCCTCTGAAGCGGCAAACGCGCTTAAGGTATATTGCGGGCGAAATGCCGATGCCCCCGTCCGTTTAATCACCGGTTTTGAGGATATAGCCAAAGCATTGATGTCTTTTTTAGGCATGACATCTGCCGACACAATAACCGGCACAGTAGTAGTATTAGTTTGCGAAAACGTAGGCGACAGGCTTACCGCTGTTAATGCAACATAATCTCTTGCAGTATCATCTGTATTTTGGTTGCCGGCCGGTAAAGGTGAATTTCCGGTAGATTTTCTTCCGGTAGATGCAGTAAGATCTTCTTTGCCCTTATTTACCTGGTTAGCTAAAATGCCCGGCTGTACTTTGTTGTTTTGTGTAAATGTTTTATCATCCGCAGTTGTGTTTGGTGATTTTGAAACTATTGTACCCGTTTTTTCCGGCTGATGGGTAGCCGCAACTTGTGGCTGCGCTTGTTGCGCAACGGTGTCTTGCATGGTTTTTTTGTTTGCGTAGTTACCTGCTACCTGCTGGGTGTTTTGCTGTGTTTTTACCTTTTGGGGTTTAAACATCCACCAGCCAAAAAACACCAATATTACAGCAGCCACGCTACTTAAAATAGGCAGCCAAAACACCTTCCCACTACGCTTATCCTTGTCAAGCATATTCTCCAGACTATCCCAATCACTTTCCCTGAACGCGGTTTCATCAACCGGGTCCTTGAGGCCGTGTTTAAAGACGTCATCTATGCCCTTTTCTTTTTTCATTCCCTGATACCTTTATTATTATAAAACACCGGCATAATACTAGCCGCATTCATTGCAACCACCGGTGTAAAATTTACGCCATTTATATAGTTACCGGATTCATCTGCATCCAGTATCATTTGTTTTAACTTTTGCCTTGCCTTAAACAGGTTTGATTTTGATGTGCCGATGTTGATGTTCAGCATATTGGCAATTTCTTCGTGCGAGTAGCCATCAATAGCAAACAGGTTAAATACCGTTCTGTAGCCCTGCGGCAAGCGTTGCACCATAGCCAGCAGATCATTATAATTTAAATTATTGTCGGTTGCTACGCTTGCATCGTACAGGTGCTCTGCCTGTTCAAGATCCTCGGCATAGGCCATTTTAAGATTGGCACGATAGTAATCGATAGATACATTGGTCATTATCCGCCCAAGCCACGCTTTAAACGGACGTGTACTGTCGTATGTCTCTATTTTTGTGAAAACCTTAAAAAAGCCCTGGTTCATTACCTCGGCAGCCTCATCGCGGTCGCCGGCATAGCGCAAACAAATCGCCATGGAAAATCCGTAGAATGCCTTGTAAAGCATTTTCTGGCTTTTCCTGTCTTGTTTTACACAGCCTTTGATTAAGTGATGTAACTCTTCTTCGCCCATATGGGTTATAAAATTGTTGCTTATGTAATATTACCTTTTTCTTAAAACATATCACGTAGATTGTTACGTAAAGGTTGCCCGCGCATCTAAATTTAATTAAAAAAGTTAAAAATAAGGCCCGTAACTTATTTAATATTTGATTATCAAAGCGCCGTATGTTTGGTACCTATGGCACTAAATCGCCAGTGCGGACTCTTTTCTACTGATCTCTTGTGTCTACGAACGCAAGGCACGGTGACTACTATCTATTTAGATTTTTTATCTGCACAGGCAACCTTTTGCAGCCGGGGTTCGTGTTTATATTATCTTACTGGTAAAACATATAAACTTATATTAACATGATCCCTGTATCGGTAGTTATTATCACCAAAAATGAAGCTGAAGTTTTAGGCGACTGCATTGCGGCGGCTAAATTAATTACGGATGACATTGTGATAATTGATAATTACAGCACAGATGCTACGGTTAACATAGCAGCAGCCGGGGGATGCCG
>JAQBOP010000205.1 GCA_028287975.1 Mucilaginibacter sp.
TTAGTTAAAACGAAAACGCCCCCGTTAATTAACGGGGGCGTTTTCGTTTATATAATATTATTGGTTAATTGTTGTGAGTTGCTGTTTTACGAGACGTTGATTTATGCGCACTACTATTATGGTCAAGAGTCTTTAACGAGTTCTCAATATCCATGTATTGCTTAAAGTTACGAACGTCATTATCAACTATATTTTTAAAGTACGGATTAAGCACATGAGCAATGCTTGCACCGACACCGCCTGCAGGTGGCTGGTAAGTGATAATTACGTCAACCAACGTGCCTTTACCATCCACGGCATCCCTGAAAAATACTTTACCGGCATTGTCAATGATCGAATCAGGAAGCGAACTCCAGCCTATAACTTCGCCGGGTTTATCTTTAACTATTTCGGCATCCCAACTTATGTTGCCAACACCTGTAGGTAATTTAAGCACCCAATGTGACCGTGTATCGTCAATCAAATCAATACTTTCAAGGTGGTTCATAAACAGTGGCAGGTTATCCAGCTTGCGCCAAAATTCATAAACCGTTTGTCGCGGTTGGTTAATAGTAAACGCGCTGCGGATAGTAATATTAACAGGCTCTTGTGTGTTTTTACCTATTTTTGAATAGATAGCGCAGTGGCCGGTAACGCCACGGTTTAACAAATAACCACCAGCGCCTAATTTAAGTAAACTTGATAACGGGCTTGAAAACAAATTACCCAAACCCGAAAATGTCAGTTTTACGCCTGTGGCGATAGAGATATACCGTTCGGGCCAGTTTAAATTTATATCTACCGGCTCTGTTACAGTATTGTAGCGCTTAACCGGATATAATGTGTTTGTTGCCATAATTGTATTATGTTATTATTATTTAACAGTATACAGGCCCGGTAGTTTTCTTTTAGTTGAATTAAATACAACCGTATACTTTGTGATTGTGGTTTCTTATTATACTTTTGCATTGCTTTAGGTTTCTTACTAATAACAATTAATAAGGATTAAAAGGGAATACAGTGTAATTCTGTAACTGTCCCGCAGCTGTAAACTCTATAACCATAGTCTATTCAATTAGTCACTATCCTTTTATAAGGGTGGGAAGACAAGACAAGATGGGGAGTAAGTCAGAAGACCTGCCAGAGCATTATATATTATTCACAGCTTTCGGGGATTGAAGCTTGGATTTGAGATGCTCACCTGTCTTTTCGCCGGCGTGTTTTCATTCCATTATTCCTGATACTGTAGTTATTTATCAGGCATGAAAAAAATTATACCGTACAATTTTAAGTATTCTACGCAATGGCGCGGTTATTTTACGGTATTGATCTTATTTATTTTTACCAATCATATTTTCGCGCAAAGCGATACAACAAAAAAGCTAAATGAAGTAAAAGTAAAATCAGCAACTATGCCTTCCCCACAGGCTATTGTTCCGTCTCAAACTATTACCGCTAATGATTTTATCAAGTACAATGCTTTTAACGTTGCCGACGCGATCCGCGATTTTTCAGGTGTTATTATTAAAGATTACGGCGGTATTGGTGGCTTAAAAACAATATCTGTACGTGGTTTGGGCGCAAACCATACTGCAGTATTATACGATGGCGTCCAAATTAATGATGCCGAGAACGGGCAGGTAGATCTGAGTAAATTAAACCTTAATAATGTTCAACAAATAACTTTATATAACGCACAGCCGCCCGATATCCTGCAAACAGCAAGGGCGTTTGCATCCGCCAGCGTTTTATCAATCGAAACTTTAAAACCAAATCTATCCGCCGAAAAACCATATTTAATAACTGCCGGGGTTAATACAGGTAGCTTTGGGTTGTTTAATCCTTATTTGCAGTTGCAACAAAGGTTAAACAATAATTGGGCAGTTGTTATAAATGGCTATACCCAAAATGCCAATGGTAGCTACAAATATTTGGTAGACGACGGCCTTAACGTTACCACCCAAAAGCGTACTGGTTCTGAAGTCGCTATTCAACAAATTGATGGAGCCTTGATTTGGAACGATGTAAATAACAAACTAAATATCCACATTAACTATTACAACTCTGATAGAGGAGTGCCAGGAGCGGTGGTATCACACACAGTACCTGCCACGGGACAAAAAATATATAACAGGGACCTGTTTTTGCAAGGTGGTTATAAACATACATGGGTTAATGGATTGCAATTGCTCATCAATTCTAAATTTTCACAAAACCAGTTATTCTATTTCGACCCACATTTTCCGAGCAGCACAGGTGTGCTTGATCAGCATTTTAGCCAACGCGAATATTACCAATCTGCAGCTTTGGCATATCATATAAAGCCAAACTGGTCTGTATCTTATTCGACGGACTTCGCCCTGAATAACTTAAATGCCAACCTGGTTAATTTTAGATATCCAACAAGAATAACACTGCTAAATGTACTGGCGACCAGCTTAATTTTAGGCGACTGGACATTACAGGGTAGCTTACTTAACGCAAATATTGACGAAACAGTTAAAACCGGTACAACCACGCCTAACCATAACATATACGCCCCAACATTAAGGGCTACAGTAAAACCATTTGTTGATAAAAACTTTCAATTACGCGGTTTTTATAAATATGTATATCGCGTGCCTACCTTTAACGACCAGTATTACAACTTTATATCAAATCTTAGTTTAAAACCGGAGTTTGCAAGACAGTATGACCTGGGGATGAGTTACAACAAGAGCCTGACCGGTTTTTTAAGCTACCTAACTTTAACTGCCGATGCTTATTATAACTATGTAACCAATAAATTGGTATTTATACCCAGCCTGTACAACGGTTACACGCAAAACGCCGGTAAGGTTGACATTAAAGGTATTGATGTCGGCGTAAAAACCATGGCCAATCTCTCATCAGCCTATAAATTAAACTTGTCTGTAAATTATTCCTACCAACAGGCATTATATGTAGATGCGACACAACCTGATTATCTTAATCGCTTGCCGTATATTCCCCTGCATACTGTTGCTGTAAATGCGGGTATCAGTAAAGGTAAAATAGGGGTGTACTATAATCAGGTTATAACATCATCAAGATATTATCAGGACAATAGCGATCCCAGCTACCTAACCCCTGCTTATGGGGTAAGTGACGCGTCAGTAGTTTATAAAACTTTGGCGGGTGATAACCAGTTTATTATATCCGGCGGCGTTAATAACTTGTTTAATAAAAGTTATGAGGTAGTGCGAAGCTACCCTATGCCAGGTCGTTCATACAGAATTTCATTTCAAATAATTATATAAACACATAAATCATGAAACAAATTAAACTTAATTACATCCTTATTGCATTGGCATTTGCTACTATGCTGGCGTCTTGTCGTAAGGATAAAACTAACCCGACGCCAGAAACACCTGTGGCAGAACGCGCCGGAATTTATGTATTAAATCAAGGTAGTTTTCAGGATGATAACAGTACACTGACTTATTACGACTACACTACAAAAACATTAATACCTGATATTTTTTCAGTAGCTAACACCGTTCCGCTGGGCGATACGGGTAATGACCTTGGCATTTATGGTTCTAAAATGTATATTGTGGTTAATAACTCGAACGTTATATTTATTACAGGTAAAAAAACGGCAAAAATAATTAAGCAGATAGCTTTACATCAACCACGCAGTCTTGTTTTTTATAAATCTAATGCGTTTGTAACCTCATATGATGGTACCGTGTCTGTTATCGATACCACATCACTTACTATTATAAAAACTATTACTGTGGGCCACAATCCAGAGCAAATGGCTATTTCTAATGGTAAATTGTATGTGGCAAACTCTGGTGGCTTTGACCCAACTCCGGCAACAACCGTATCTGTCGTTGATTTGGCCACTTTAACCGAAACAAAAAAAGTAACTGTTATTTCTAACCCAATTTCAGTTATTACCGATGCGTATGATAATATATATGTATTATCTCTTGGTAATTATGCTGACATACACGCCGGCCTTACAATTATCGACGCTAAAACAGATGTTGTAAAACCAAGCCCGACAGTAAGTTTAGCTTACAATATCCCAATTTACTCGCAGGGTGATTTTGTTTATTATCCTACCGCTGATAAAAAGATAGCGGTATATAATGCCAAAACACAAACTTTGGCATCAGCTAATTTTATTACAGATGGTACAGATATTGCCACACCATCTGCCATATCAGGCGACCCGCAAACAGGCGAGATATTTGTTGGAACGGCGCCAAGTTTTACAACCAACGGGTCCGTAGTCGCCTTTGATAAAGCAGGTAGAAAAGAATATGCAATTGCAACAGGCATCACTCCGGGTAAAATTGTTTTACTAAACAAATAACAGCAATTATTAAATTGTTTAGTAATTTTAGGATAAATGCGTAATTTTACGTTATGTCTTTACAAAAAATAAACGCCAGGAATATCGTATTGATCTTGATGATCATTGCAGCTACTGCAATGCGCCTGGTTAGCTTTAAGTATCCGGGAGTATTGAGTAACTTTACGCCGGTAGGTGCCATAGCTTTATTTGGCGGTGTTTACTTTGCTGACAAGTGGAAATCGTATGTAGTTGTTTTGATCTCGCTTTTTGTAAGCGATGTAATCATTAATCACTTATATACTTCACAATGGATATTATGGAGTAATGATACTTTTTGGAACTGCGTATGCTTTTCGATAATGGTTTTTATCGGGACACAGGTAAATAAGATAAATTTTGGCAGCGGTTTGATTATTTTATTTGCCCCAGTGCTGACCCACTGGTTAATTATGGACCTGCCATGGATCAATGATGCCGGCGGACTTTATCCTAAAACGTTGTCAGGTTATATTGCGGCATTAATAGCAGCTATACCCTTCGAGAAAAACATGTTATTGGGAGATTTGGTATTTGGTGCCATCTTATTCGGCGCTTTTGAATTGGCTAAGAGTAAATACACTGTATTGCGTACCAGCCATGAACTTGCCCTTTAGACTAAACTTATTATAATTTAAAAGCGGCCGGTTAACCGGCCGCTTTTTTTATGCGTCATTGCACCCTTTAATTCAGATTTAATTCAGCATTGTCCGTCACTTTTGTGCAGTATTAAGCAAAATATTGCATGAAAAGACTTTATTTCCTATTTTCTTTAATTATCTCATTTATTACTGTAAATGCACAAACCAATGGCCGGATCAATGGTAAAATAATTGATGCTGACACTAAACAACCTGTTGAATATGTGACCGTCAGCCTTTTTAAGACAGGTGAGGCCAGCCCGTTTAATGGCTCTGTTTCCGACTCCAAAGGAAACTTCACTATCAATAATATTGCTAATGGCGAATATTCAATAAGAGTAGATTTTATGGGATATATGCCAGCCACTATTGATCATGTTATTATTAACAGCAGCTCACACACTGTTTCTTTAAATACGATATCGCTCGCGACTGCTCAAACCCAGCTAAAAAGCGTTAACATAATAGGAAAGACCCCTATGGTTGAAAACAAGATCGATAAGCTTGTTTATAATGCAGCCAATGATCTTACTTCGCAAGGCGGTGCGGCGTTAGATGTGTTAAAGAAAGTGCCGCAGGTAACCGTCGATATTGACGGAAATGTTGAGTTGCAGGGTAATGCCAATATTCGTTTTTTAATAAACGGAAAGCCCTCAAGTATTTTTGGCGCCAGCCTTGCAGATGCCTTACAATCTATCCCCGCAAGCCAGATAAAAAGCATAGAGGTAGTAACAAGCCCCGGAGCTAAATACGATGCCAACGGCACAGGCGGCATCATTAATATTATTTTAAAAGATAGCAAGATACAAGGCGTTAATGGCACTATTAATCTTTCGGCCGGTACCCGGCTTAACACTGCGTCGGTTAATTTAAATGCGCGTAAAGGTAGTATTGGTGCCAATGCTTTTTTTAGCGGTAATGAACAATTAAATACCAACACTATAAATACTAACGACCGCTATACTATCGATAATTCACTGAATACGTTAACACACTTGTATCAAAAAGGAAATAGCGATTTTAAAAGAAGCGGTTACCAATCGGGCTTAAGTATAAACTGGAACATTACCAAAAAAGACGAGTTTACCGGATCAGTTGGGTTTAATCATTTTGGCAATCATAACAATGGTTTAACCGACCAGGATCAAACTTTGAGCAGTCTTTCGTCGGGAGCGGTAATCTCAGATCTGATGTCATTACGCAACTCTAACAGCAGGTTTAATGCAAATGCGATAGATTACGGTCTTGGTTATAAAAAAACATTCAAAAAAGACGGGCAGGAACTGGATATTTTATATACCGGCAGCCGTAGTAAAAATAATTCTTATTCTTTCCAACAGCAGGATTATCAAACAGGGAACTATCCTTCGTCAGGCGCGATGAGTACCAACCCCGGTAAAGACAGGGAAACGGATATCTCTGTCGATTATGTTCAGCCCGTTAGTAAAAACTTCAGTTTAGAAACCGGCGTTAAAGGTGTTTTTGAGAGCATCAGTAACAATGTAATCACAGATACCTTGTCGGCCGGCGGATTTATACCGAATGCCAATCAAACCTATGGGTTTAATTACCAGCGTAATGTTTACGCTTACTATCTGTCCGCACAATTTTCGTTATTTAATTTTTTTGATGTAAAGGCTGGCTTGCGCGATGAATACACAAAAACCAACTCTGATTTTCCGGGTGCACAAATCCCGGCGTTTAATATTGTTGCGCCATCCGGCGTATTGTCGCATAAAATAGATCAAACACAATCGGTAAAAATAAGCTACAGCTATCGCATCGAACGGCCTGATTATGGCGATCTTAATCCGTTTTATAACATTAGCGATCCGCATAACATCAGCACAGGTAACCCAAGCTTGCGGCCGGAAAAAGGGCATAATTATGAACTGGGTTATAACAAGTCGTATAATTCGGGTGCCAATTTTTACGTGGCTGTATTTTATCGTTATAATACTGACGATATTCAATCGTACACAACTCAGTTTGATACGCTTAACATTGGCGGTACAAAATACACTAACGTGTTTTTAAATCAGCGTTATAACGTAGGTACAGAAACTACAGAGGGGCTTAGTTTATTTGGATCAGTGCCGGTAACCAATAAATTTAATTTACGTGCCAATACCATGTTTGCCGACCGCATCACAACCAATCCGGGTAACCCGAAAGTTAGCGGGTTTACTTACCGGTTAAATTTAAATACAACGTACGAGTTTGATCAAAACCTGGTAGCTGAAGCTTTTGGTAATTACAATTCATCTCAAAGAACAATCCAGGGGACACGCCCGGCTTTCTTCTCTTATAACATAGCCATACGTAAGCTGTTTTTTAATAAAAAAGCAAGTATTGGCTTCACTACTGCCGATCCGTTTAATAAATATGTTAATCAAAAAGCAATGACATCTGGTACAAACTTTACTCAAAGCTCGTTACGCCAGGTGCCTTTTCGCACTTTTGGCATATGCCTGAGTTATAAATTTGGAAAACTTGAGTTTAAGAAAGAAAAAGACGATAACAATGATGGTTTACAGGCTCCGCCCGAGAATTAAAACCTGTTCAGATTTACTACAGAATGTGTTCTGATTGTCTACAGAATGGCTGGCTAACTTGATGAAAAATTCAAGATAATGAAAAGGATATTATTAACAGCAACAGCAATACTATTAACCGGAAGCGTTATTGCACAGAATGTAAAAAGCAAAGATGTGCCTGAAGCAGTTAAGGCTGCTTTACGGAGCAAATACCCCGACGTAACTAAAGTATCCTGGGAAAAAGAGAAAGGTAATTATGAGGCCAATTGGGGCGGTAAATCAGGCGAGGATAATTCAGTGCTATTTACACCCAACGGTACTTTTGTCGAGATGGTTAAAGCCATTAGCATAAATGAA
>JAQBOP010000210.1 GCA_028287975.1 Mucilaginibacter sp.
TTTGGCATTTATTTGCTTATTGCCTTTGTTATATGCAATAATCATTACAAAACCCGACAAGCAAAAAAAGTAACTAACCGCGAAGTTAAAATGGTTCAAAAGAATGAATAAAAAGCCATGGTCAAAAGGGGACACACCTTTGCCAAAATGGAATATAACTATACCAAAAGCTGCTATAAACCGTGTGAAAGTTAGTTGTTCAATTTTCATTTTTACTTCACTGCCCGTGATTGGCAATTAACCAAACAGCTTCTTTAAAATATATTCGGAAGTTAATTAATATGGGCTTGTAAAACGGTAACTATTTGCAATTCGTCCAATAGTTCCATGCATTTTGGGATGCCGTAAAGTTTGCATTCGTTACGCACACAGGGTTCGCAGTCTAACTTCCCGGCCCGTAATACGGTAAGTTTTTCTTTATTATACGGCGCGGTATTTTGTTCATTACCGGCACCAAACAAGGCAATAACCGGTATGCCCAGGCTGTTAGCCAAATGCGCGGGGCCGGAGTCAGTAGTTAGTAACGCTTTTGCGCCGGCCATTAAATTGGTTAAGGTAATTAATGTTGTTTTCCCCGCGTAATTCTCTATGCGGCTGACATTTGTTACGCCAATCAATATTTGCTCGATAAACACCGAGTCTTTTGGCCCGCCTATTAAGCCGAACTTCTTATCCGGGAATAAACCGGTCAGCAAATTAAGCAAAGCGCGGCCTTTATCCAGCGGCATGCGCCGTGATGCTGCTTCGGAGTTGAAATTGATCAGCACCAGGTCATTTGGTTTCACCTCGTTTGCAGTAAGCATTACTTTACGGCCGGTTACCGGCATATCAGTAAGCTGCTCAAGTATAGACAGGTACTCATCAACCCTATGTACGTTTTCCGGCCTTTTACAAACTTTGGTCAGCATAAAAAAGCCGCCTTCCTTGCTAAAGCCAACGCGTTGTTTGGCCCCGGTAGCCTTGCCCATTACTGCTGATGATAAAGAATCAGGCAGCGTGAAAAACAGGTCATATTTTTCCGGACGCAAAGTTTTACCATAACGGTATACACCGCCCAACCCTTTGAATTCGTCTTTTGAAAATGAATGGATCTTAGTTAGTCCCGGTATTAGGGAAGCAATGGCACTGAGTTCTTTTTTGATGATGACATCAACCTGCGCCATAGGATAAGTTTGCTTAACCGCCCCGATGAAAGCTGTACTCATAACTACATCACCAAGCCAGTTAGGCAATCTTACCAGTATTTTCATTTGCAGAGATTTAAGATCCGAGACTTGAGATATGAGACAAGACTTATTAATCTCACGTCTCAAATCTCATGTCTCATATCTGATTAGACAGCAACGTTATTCTCTCTCAAGGCATCATTTAATGATGTCTTTTTGTCGGTTGATTCTTTACGTGTGCCAATGATCAATGCACACGGCACCTGATAATCGCCGGCAGGGAATTTTTTGGTGTACGAACCCGGGATAACTACCGAGCGGGCAGGTACACGGCCTTTATATTCAATCGGCGTGCTGCCGGTAACGTCAATAATTTTGGTCGATGCGGTTAAAACCACATTGGCGCCTAAAACAGCTTCATGTTCTACGTGTACGCCTTCAACAACAATAGCTCTCGAACCCAGGAAACAATTATCTTCAATAATAACCGGAGCTGCCTGTACAGGCTCTAATACGCCGCCAAGGCCCACGCCGCCACTAAGGTGAACGTGTTTGCCAACCTGTGCGCATGATCCTACAGTAGCCCAGGTATCAACCATAGTGCCTTCGTCAACATAAGCGCCAATGTTTACATAGCTTGGCATCATAATAACGCCTTTTGCCAGGTATGCGCCATAACGTGCAGACGCACCCGGTACCACACGTACGCCGGTAGCCTGGTAGTTGGTTTTTAGTTTCATTTTATCATGAAACATAAATGGTCCGGCTTTAATTTCTTCCATTGTACGGATAGGGAAGTATAATATAACGGCTTTCTTTATCCAATCGTTAGTGTGCCAACGGCTGCCAATCAGTTCGGCAACACGTATTTCGCCTTTGTCCAGTCTTGCAATAACTGTTTCAATGGCGTCTATGTATTCTTTGTATTGTAATAGATTCCTGTCTTCCCAGGCCAGTTCAATGGTTTTCTTTAGATCTTGCATCGGTAATTTAAACTTTCCGACAAATTAAAGGAATTTTGGGGAGATTTGTTTGATTCAACCATAAGACATTCCTCAAACAAGCAATTTTATTAAATTTGCGAGGCAATAACTATGCCCGAAAAAGAAAAACTCCGAATAGATAAATACTTATGGTCCATCCGTTTGTTTAAAACGCGTACGCTGGCATCTGACGCCTGTAAGGCCGGGCGTGTTAAACTGGATGGCAACAATATTAAACCATCGCACGAGGTTAAACTTGGCGAGGTTTACCAGGTATCTAAAGGGCCTGACCGTAAAGTTATTAGGGTGACAGGCTTATTAGAAAGCCGCACAGATGCTAAAACTGCTGTGGGTTATTATGAAGATATTACCCCGGTTGAGCAAACTCCTGCATTTAAATCCATGTTCCACGCCCCGGTGCTAAAACGCGACAGGGGCACAGGCCGGCCAACAAAACGTGACAGACGAGAGATAGATGGCTTGCAGGATGATTTTTTTGAGAAAGAGGTTAATTAAGTTATTTTTTGTGGACAGAACTATTCACTAATTCAACCAAGCTTAATAATCTGTCCTGTTTTCGCTATCACTCCATAGCTTAAAGGAGTTTAACGCTTCATCACGCATCAGTTGTACTATTGGTAAGCGGCGCTGATCCATGGGCAGGTCAAGCTCCTGGTAAATAAAATGATCATCAAAGCCTATCGCGGCGGCGTCTGCTTTGGTGTTGGCATAGTAAATTTTGTCTATCCGTGCCCAATATATGGCGCCAAGACACATAGGGCAGGGTTCGCAACTTGTGTAAATTTCGCAACCGGCTAAATTATAAGTCCCCAGCTCCTGGCAAGCTAAGCGAATAGCAGAAACCTCGGCGTGGGCAGTAGGGTCATTGTTAGTCACAACTTTATTGGCACTGCGGGCCAATACCATGCCATCCTTTACAATCACAGCACCAAACGGCCCGCCCTGACCTTCTTTAACATTATACTCGGCCAGGTCAATTGCCATCTGCATAAATTTTTCGTGGTTGTTCATAGTTTGAAGATTCAAGAGTCAGGAAACAAGAATCAGGATGTTTTTTATAAAAATAAAACCCCAACACCAAGGTCGAGGTTTTTTTAATATTAAAGTTTATGAAGCGCTTAGCATCTGCACATTAGCACATCTGCATATCCGCACATCAAATTTATTTTTTGTCTTTTGCATAAGCATCATTCAGCATTTTAACTGCGTCTTCAGTTACATCCAGGCTTGGGTCAACATATAAAACACCCGGAGCTGCTTTTGAATAGGTTAACACCAATTTGTAACCTTTTTGTTTAGCAAACTCTTTAGCAAAATCAGCGGTTTTCTGGTACAGCTTATTGGTTTCAGAAGCTTGTTCGCTTTGGAAGGCTGCTGTTTCGCTTTGTTGAAATTTCTGGAAATCCTGTTGCTCGCGGGTAAGGCGTTGTTCGGTTTCCTGGCGTTTATCGGCAGCCAGGGTAGCTGCTACCTTTTGGTAGTCGGCAATTTCACGGCCTAATGCCTGTTGTTTTGCTACCACTTCAGACTCGGCAGCTTTACCTTTTTCGGTAAGGCGTGCCTGCATGTCTTTAGCATATTCGTATTTGCTCAACAAGCTATCAGAATTGATATATGCAGTTGTTCCCTTATCAGATGTAGCAGTAGTAGTTGGCGCTGCAGTTTGTGTAGCAGCAGGTTTATTATTGCAGGCCGTAACGCTGGCCGCAACCAATATGCCTAAAGTTATTTTTGTTAAAACAGAACCCGTAGTTTTCATTTAAAATTGTTTTTTGATGATAAGTGATGACCTTTTTATACGTTATATGCCATCACTTTTTTAATAAAATTTTTCACAAAGATAAACTTTCATAACAAGTATCCTAATCATTTACAGGCGTTACAAATAGTGCCGCATATTTATCAACAGTAGTGATTAATTGCGGCAAAATGCGTATTTTTGTGAGTTATTGTTTTAACCAAAATATGAGCGAAGAAAATATAGACAAATCGAATTACTCAGCAGATAATATACAGGTTTTAGAGGGTTTAGAGGCGGTTCGTAAGCGCCCTTCCATGTACATTGGCGATACCGGCGTAAAAGGTCTTCACCATTTAGTTTATGAAGTTGTAGATAACTCCATAGACGAGGCACTTGCCGGTTACTGCGATACAATAAATGTTACTATACATAAAGGCAACTCGATTACGGTTGTCGACAATGGCCGGGGTATCCCAACCGGTATAACCACCAAAGAAAAAGTATCGGCATTACAAATTGTAATGACCGTTTTACACGCCGGTGGTAAATTTGATAAAGATACCTACAAGGTATCCGGTGGTTTGCATGGTGTGGGTGTAAGTTGCGTTAACGCGCTGTCAACCCACATGAAAACCGTTGTTGAGCGAGACGGCAAAATGTTTACCCAGGAATATTCTGAAGGTAAGCCATTGTTTGAGGTTAAAGAGATCGGCACATCAGACCGTACCGGTACTACCCAAACTTTTCAGCCCGATCCAACGATCTTTACACTAACAACCGAATATAAATTTGATACGCTGGCGGCCCGTTTACGTGAGCTGGCGTATTTGAATAAGGGTATCAGGTTAACGTTAACTGACGAAAGAGAACCAAATGAAGACGGTTCTTTTTTATCAGAAGAGTTTTATTCGACCGGTGGCTTAAGCGAGTTTGTTAAATTTTTAGATGGCACCCGCAACTCTATTATTCCTGAGCCTATTTATGTTGATGGCATTAAACAAGGCATCCCGGTCGAACTGGCGTTGCAATACAATGATACCTACACAGAAAACGTACACTCGTACGTAAATAATATCAATACGCATGAAGGCGGTACACACGTTGCAGGTTTCCGCAGGGGCTTAACCCGTACCTTGAAAAGTTATGCCGATAAAGAAGGCCTGCTAAAAAACATGAAGATTGAAATTACCGGAGATGACTTCCGCGAGGGATTAACTGCCGTAATTTCTGTTAAAGTGCAGGAACCGCAGTTTGAAGGCCAAACCAAAGGAAAGCTGGGAAATAACGAAGTAATGGGCGCAGTGGATATGGCTGTAGGCGAAATTTTAGGTAACTACCTGGAAGAACATCCTAAAGAGGCGCGTATGATCGTGAATAAAGTTGTACTGGCCGCTACAGCACGTGCCGCTGCACGTAAGGCCCGTGAAATGGTACAACGTAAAAGTGTTATGGGGGGCTCAGGTTTACCGGGTAAGCTTTCTGATTGCGCTAACAGCGACCCGGCATTATGTGAGCTTTACCTTGTCGAAGGTGACTCGGCGGGTGGTACTGCCAAACAAGGTCGTGACCGCGAGTACCAGGCTATTTTGCCGTTAAGAGGTAAGATCCTTAACGTAGAGAAAGCCATGGAGCATAAGATCTACGAGAATGAAGAGATAAAGAACATGTTTACCGGCCTTGGCGTTAGCCGCGGTACGCCTGAAGATGATAAAGCGTTAAATATAACCAAGCTGCGTTATCACAAAATTGTGATCATGACGGATGCTGACGTTGACGGATCGCATATTACAACGCTGATCCTTACTTTCTTCTTCCGTTATATGAAAGAGTTGATCGAAGCAGGTTACGTTTACATTGCATCGCCACCACTTTACCAGGTTAAAAAAGGTAAAGAGTTTGAATATTGCTGGACCGAAGATCAACGTTTGTCGGCGATACAAAAACTAAAAGGTGCCGGTAAAGAAGACAGCGTACATGTACAACGTTATAAAGGTTTGGGTGAGATGAACGCCGAGCAGCTTTGGGAAACTACGATGGACCCTGCCCGCCGTACACTTAAAAAAGCCACTATTGAAAACGCTGCCGAGTGTGACCATACCTTCTCTATGCTGATGGGTGACGAAGTTGCGCCACGCCGTGCATTTATAGAGAAAAATGCGAAGTACGCAAGGATCGATACATAAGATATCGAAACTATAAAATACAAAGCCGCTCAAAAGCGGCTTTTGTGTTTTATCAAAGTGTAAATCTGTAAGAATTGTAATTATATATAATAAAATCAGGTGTGATTTATGCATAACAAATACGGCACTAATTACATTATTGTAGTTTGGTTTTCTTATTCTTTGTATTCATGTAATATGTTAGATTATTAGTTATAAATGAAATTTTAGTAGAACCGTCATGTTTTACTACGAGGACGTCAACTACAATTGGTGGTTGTGTTGTAATTGTTGGGTCAAGCAAATAGCTGACTTCATATGCGTTTTTCACTCCCTTAATTATTTCATATTTTCCGGTTTCGATATTAAGAGACTTTTTATCACTTATCGTTTGAATTGTCATTGTTTCTAATGACTTTTTATTAATCCCATTATTGTTCGTAATTAAGTCATACCCCTTTTTATACCCTTCTTTGACTTTTCTTCCTTCTTCTGGTGTTAAATATTTGTCGATTAACGAGTCTAATTTGTTTATATCTGCTGATTTAAAATTTAGTGAACTATAAGCTGTGTAAAAATCTTTTATCATACGCATTGTTTGCATATCATTATTAATTTGAGCATGCGCTTGACTAACAGCAATCAGAAGTAATGCTGTGACAAGTTGTAGTATGACTTTCATTGATGGATAGTTTAAAAAGTTTAAGCTAAGATACAACAGCTACTATGAAATTGACCCATTTCTCAAATATGGCGTGTTTGATGTGTATATTTGATTATGCAGACAGGCGAAAGACAAGACGTTTACAAAGTTTACAACAAGATTGCCGCCTGGTTTTCTGCAAACAGGCCGACAGGTATAATGGAGAAAAAATGCCTGGACGATGTTATTGCGCATTTGCCTGCCGGGGCAACCATCCTTGACCTTGGCTGCGGTACCGGCATTCCAATTTTGCAGTATCTAACAGATAAAAATCTAAATGTTACCGGCGTTGATGCCAGCAGTGAAATGTTAGCTATTGCAAAAACAAATTTCCCGGCTACCGAATTTATTTTACAGGATATGCGTAAGCTTAGTTTGAACCGCAAGTTTGACGCGATAATTGCCTGGCATAGCTTTTTCCATTTGTCAGCGGATGATCAGCCGGCAATGTTTGCGCTTTTTGAACAACACTTAAATGTAAATGGCCTGTTACTTTTTACATCAGGTACCGAACACGGCGAGGCCTGGGGCATAAATGGTGGCGAAAACTTATTTCATGCTTCGTTAGATACAGCTGAATACGAAACCCTATTAAAAAAATATCACTTTAAGGTTTTAACGCATAAAATAAATGACCCTGATTGTGATGGCGCTACCGTTTGGATAGCACAGTATACCGGCTGAGCACTATTTTTTTGTAGTTGACGTTTTCCTCTTATTAATGATATAAGTCGCTATCTTATTTATATCTGTTTTACTTATAGCGCCGTTCCATGCCGGCATACCTTTGTCCAACACCCCGTTAGTGATGGTGTTAATAATAGATTGCTTATCAGATCCATGTTTCAATACAGCGGTAATTAGGTTTGCGCCTTTATCAGTCCCTTTTAAATTATCGCCATGGCAACTGGCACACATTTGCTGTATCAGCATGGGCGTAGTCATTTTTGCAGGCGACGTTTGCGCTACCGTATTAGCATTTATCTTTTGTGAGGATAACAGTGTGTTTTTACTCCCGGATGGCCGCAGGCGACAAACCATATCATAACCCGGGCGCGGCTGACCCTCTACCGGGTCTTCCTGCGAGGTGGAAAAATAAATATAGCCGTCAGGTCCCGTCACCACAGAACGGATGCGACCATATTGTTTTTTCAGCATGATCTCCTGGTCAACTACTTTATCGTTATCCAGGGTGATCTTTAACAGTCCCTCGCCACGCAGGCAGGTTACCAATAGCTTACCTTTTAACTGCGGAAACTTATCGCCCTTATAAAACATAGCCTCGCTTGGCCCTATAGATGGTGTAAATTCTGCCAGTGGTGATACCATACCTTCATGGGTCATTTGATGATGGATGATTGGCCAGCCGTAATTCAGGCCGGGTTTAATGATATTTACTTCGTCACCGCCGGTTGGCCCATGCTCAGAGTCGAACAGCGTATTTGTCCCTGGTTCAAATGCCAGCCCCTGCGGGTTGCGGTGCCCATAACTCCAGATCTCTTTTCGTGCAGTGTCGTTTTTAAAAAACGGGTTATCAGCTGGGATAGTACCATCGTCATTTACCCTTAATATTTTACCGTTAAGCGTTTTCAGATCCTGTGCTAATATGGCTTCATCGGCATCGCCCGTAGTGATATATAGTTTTTTATCAGGCCCAAATACTAAACGGCAGCCGGTATGGTTTTGGTTGGCGTGAATATCATTCCTGATCAAAAAAGGTTTTATCAGCGTGTCATTTCTAAACTCGTAACGTACTATCTGCAGACGGATCTTATCGCCCAGCCAATAATCGTTAGCTATATAAATAAAGCGGTTGTGTATAAAATCAGGGTGTAGCACCATACCCAACATGCCGGTTTTATTACGTTGCGGTATATTGGGGATAACAAATGCCGGTTTATTAATAAGTTTACCATCACGATAAATACGCAGCTTACCTGTCCGCTCGGTAAACAACATGGTATTGTCGGGCAAAAAAACAATTTGCCAGGGGACTTTCATATTCTTTACCAGCGTATCAACCTGATAA
Source organism: Mucilaginibacter sp. (assembly GCA_028287975.1). Taxonomy (GTDB): domain Bacteria; phylum Bacteroidota; class Bacteroidia; order Sphingobacteriales; family Sphingobacteriaceae; genus Mucilaginibacter. The sequence continues at coordinate 8,806 of JAQBOP010000210.1, forward strand.
CCGGATAAGTCGGCTGGTTTAATGATCAACTTATCTGCTTTACCGCCTACAAACGCACTTAAAATTACCGCGACAAAGCAGATAGTCAGGAACCACTTTAATGTTTTCATATACAGTGTAATATGGATGATTTTTATTAACTAAGATAATGAAATAAGCGTATTGTTTAAGCAAAAACATCCACTCAATCACTCATTCCATAATTCACTCATTAAACATTAAAACGGATAGCCGATTGCCAAATTAAATACCATATTTGACCCATGCCAGCCCGAGCCGGTATAATCAACACCATCTACAACACCTGTATTGGTTGATTTTGGTTTGATCAGCGGGAAGCCGAAGTCGGTACGTAGTATCAGAACAGAAAGGTCGAAACGTAAGCCGGCACCGGCATCAACAGCCATCTGGTTCAGAAAGTGTTTACTGAAAGCCGCGCCCGGCAGGCCATAATGACTCTTCATCAGCCAGATATTACCGGCGTCAGAGAATAAAGCGCCTTCAACTATGCTGAATAGTTTTTGGCGGTACTCTATGTTAGCTTCTAACTTAATATCTCCGGACTCATCCGGCAAAAACTGCGTACCGTTGGTTACAGATGCCGCAGGGTAATAAGATCCGGGACCTATAGACCGCGCCTGGAAACCACGCAAACTGTTAGGCCCGCCGATAAAAAATTGTTGACTATAAGGTAATATCGTAGAGTTGCCATAAGGTAAGCCAACATCAACCAGTACACGGCTGGCTATTTTACCGCCCGGCCAAAGCTTGTGGAAATACCGCAGATCGTTCTCAAACTTTAGGTATTGGTTAAATGGTGTACCAAATAATTTCTTCACCTTGCCACTTAGCGTATCCGCGCCGGTGGCGATACCGATCAAGCTTGCTGACGAGCTTACTTTACCCATGTAATAAATACTGTTGGTCCTGAACTCTTCGGTCGAGTTGTCATAAGTGTAGCTGTAACTCGGACCGAAAGTAAACTGGTTATTAATAACGTGGGTTAGGGTAGGGTTACGCGTTTTACGGATACTGTCCTGGTAAAGCTGGCTAACGTGTTCTGCATCCACATAGGTAAATTCAAGCAGGTTTAGCATGTGCTGCTTATGCAGATTAGGTTTCCATTGATAGCCAAAAGCCAGGTTAAATGAATTTAACCGGTAAAGTTTGGTACGGTCTATCAGCGTATAACCCGTCGTCAGGATAGTCTTTGGGATGTAGGCATTGTTGGTTTTAATGTCAACCGGGCCTACAATACGAGGCCATACAATCGAAGGCTGCACACCAAACTGGAACACGTTAAACCCGTTGTTATACTTGCCAAACTGCTTATCAGTACTGGTAAAAAAATTAAGGGTAAACAGTTCGCCACCTTTAAACGCGTTCTTGTTTCTGAATGTAAGGTTAAATTGCGTACCATCATAGTTGGCTGATGTTTGGCGGGCAACGATCTCGGCTGTAAGCGACTTCCGTTTTGCCTGTGTAAGGAAATAATAGATATCCAGCTTAGGCGAATCGGGCGTAACGTCTTCAAAACGATTCTTTACAAAACTAAAAGGACCGAGCTCAATAAATCGGTTCAAGCTGTTATTATGCTCGGTACGGTTATAGATATCGTTAGGGTGCAGTAATATGGTGTTTTTAAATATAAACGGACGTACGGTTTTCCTTGGGTCGATAACATTATACCAGGCATAGTGCTGTGCTGAGTCTAATTTAAGCGAGGTGTCGCGTAGAGAATACCTTGGATACACATAGATATTACGGATAGAGTAGATCCATCGGGCTTGATCGGGAGTAGTTTCTTTAACCTTTACAAACATATCTATGGTATGATCAGCTTTGGTACTATCATAGCGCATGATCAGGTTATCTGGCGAAAAATAAAAGAACCCTCTTTCCTTCAACTTGGCATCAATACGGATCCGCTCATTTTTGATCACGTCCAGGTCGTAACGGTCGCCCACCCTCAATAAGCTTTCTTTTGATGTACCTGCAACGGCGGTATCCAGGTCATCTTTATCGGTAGGGAAGCCGATCTGGCGGTAGTGATAAGCCGGCCCGGTTTGGATAGTATACACCGCTTTGGCTAATTTTGATTTTTTTTTGCTGACGGTATCACCGTTTACCTGTGTTAAAAAGTAGCCTTTGTTTTGCAGCCTGTTTTGTAAAATGCTGCTATTTTTTACCAGGTCGACACTGCTGGCTAAAACAGGCGGCTCACCTAAATGCGTATTTAAATAATGCTTTAGTCCTTTTACTTTATTGGTCCTGGTTTTATCATAGATCCATAGCTTATACCGCAAGCCAAGGATAGTACTATTTGGCGCAGGCCGTAACAACGATTCAAGGTCGGTAGTTATGGGGCCGATATCACCTTTTTTAGAATTTTGCTTATCCGTAATTTTAATTTCGGCGCCGGTATACAGCTTTTGCCCCGGCCCCAGGTACTTGGTGGTGCTGCAGGCGCTTAAAAAAACGGCAATTACAGTAATAAGTATATATCTAAGCTTAGCCATAGTTTAGTTTGAAGTTTGTTTTTGTTCGGCAGGTTTATCAGTTGGTTGTACAACAGGCGCAACGTTTTCGTCATGTTGTTTGTCTGCAGCCTTCTGTTCTTTCTTTTCTTCTTTTTGTTTCTCTTTATATTCTTTCAACAACGCTTTATCACGTTTTGATTTCCCACGGAATAATTCCTTAAAGCGATTGTATTCATAAGTTAAAGAGAAACCTACACCGGTTTCAACAACCTGCCCCTCAACCACAATAAACTCATCTTTACGGTACGCACGGATCATGTAACGGCCATCCTGCGTTAGTTTATAATTAACAGACAGGTTACCTGCTATATCAGTAGTTTTTTGTCCCGGCTGATTTTGTCCTTCAAGATTAAAGTTATTGCCGATGGTCACGGTTAAACGGTCATTCAGGAATTGTTTAGACAAGCCCACGTTCAGATCCGTACGGTTTTGCTGTGTACCTGTCGAGTAGTCCGCGCCCGATGTCAGATCAAAGCTTAACTGTACGCCGCCGATAAGGTTACCGGCCAGTTTATTCAACTGATCTGATAGCAAACTGCTCACACTATTACGAATCGCGCCGTTTATACCTGTACCACCACCCTGGCTTTGCAGTGGGTTGTCGCCAATAAAGTGGCCAAGCACCAAAACGCCCAATACCTGTTTATTCATTTCGTTAGGGTCCTGGCGTACTTGGGATAGCCGGGTATTAACGGTCGATATCACATCAGGCGATACCGTATAATTATCTTCAGGCAACACAATATCAAAGCTGATATCCGGCTTAAGCAACTGATTCTTTAAATTGAGTAATACGTTGAATGGCAGCTTTTGCTTTAGCATAGTCGAGCTGGTACTGCCATCATCCTGTTGATTAACAAGATCAATAGGAGGTACATTGGCTACATAAATAGCGGTCAGGTTCACATCCGCGCTGGTAGGGTCGCCAGTCCAGGTTATCGAGCTCCCTTTTTTAAACTTGAAGGTGCGTTTAACCGTAGCATAAGCCAGGTTGTATGAACCATCTTCAACCGTGTAGGTACCGGTCAGGCTGGTTTTTCCGCTCGGGTCAATACCTCCGTTCAATTTGGCTTCGCCGCGTAATTGTACCACATCGCCGTTGCGCTCATCTATCACGATAGTAAATTTGGCCGCTTTATTAATATTGATGGTAGCATTAACATCTAAACCGCTTAAACTGGTTTGCTTAAGCGAGTCAAGCTGTTTAGCCAGCATGATCGAATCAAGCTTTGGCGCATTTTCATTTATCACCTCTACCACACCTTTTCTATCCTCAATACCCGGATCGGTTTGGGGTAACACGAAGGTCATATCGGTTTTGTCATTCACGCTTAAATTAACATCTACACGAGGTGAGTTTTGCGTACCGCGAACCTGAATCTTGGTATCAATGTAAAGTTTACCGTAAAACAACTTATTATCTGCCGCGGTTGAATTAACCGCCCTGAAATTGGTAGCGTTAATATCAATGCCAAATTTAAAGTCGGTAAAGGTTTTGGTGTATAATGTACCTGTGACTACCGCCTTATTGCCGGTAGAATCAACCAGGGTGAAATCCCTGAATAAAATGCCATCCTCATTAAAAGTGATGGTTTCTTTAGGCATGGTAAAATACGAGTTAAGCATGGTCACGTTAAACCCAACCTGGTTAAAGTTGACATCGCCACGTACAACCGGCGCATCGGTTGTGCCGGTTATTTTTAACTGCCCGGTTATGGTGCCTTTTGCATTGCGGATACTGCCAAAGCTAAAGCCCTCTATACTTTTCATGTTCAGCTTCACAATGTTCAGGTCAAGGTCGAACTTGCTTTCAGGACTGGTATAATAAATACCCTTAAGGTCAACCTGGTTACCTTTGCCGGTAATACTCATATTGGCAGCAAAGGCGTTCTCTGTCTGGTTATCTACTTTTAGCGCTATATTACCAACGGTATCTCCTTTAAAGCTGAAATCTGCGACGTTGAGGGCTGTAGTAAACTTAGGCGATTTCTGGAAGTCGCTGATGTTCGCGTCGCCATTTATAACACCGCCAACCTGTAAAGAATCCTGTTGCGCCATGCGGGTAAGCGTTTCGATATGGAAATCGCGGAAGCTGACTTTAATAGGCGAATTATATTCGGCCGATGTACTGTTAACACTTAAAACCTGGTTGCTATTGGTAATGGTAAAGTTGTGCGCCAGAATACCTTTGCCGCCAAACTGTAAAGAGTTATCGGCATTTACCGCCCATGGGATATAGTTAAACATCACCCCATCCTGTAAAAAACTAAATTGATATTCGTTTGGTAACGCGCTGAATACACCCGCTATACGGTAACGTTCTTTTCTTGTAGCATCACGCACCTGCACGCTTATGTCCAGTTTGTTGTTTTTCGCACTGCCGCTGATGCTTGGGAATAAAAGATCAAGCGATGAAGACATCTTGACTTCATCAACAGTAAGGCTATAATTAAGCGCGTTGTTATTGGTATTGATGACCAACTTGCCGTTATTGATAATTTCGGTGCCGTAAACAATTTTAGGCATAGTGCCGTTTACGGTAAATTCGCCTGTGGCGCTATTAAAACGGCCGTTGATATTAACCGGCTCAAGTTGGGTAAGCGTTGGCGCGAATTGCGTAACTAATGGTGTTTTAACCATCCGCAAAGCGAAATTAAATTGCTGTGGCGAGTAAGTTACTTTGGTCTTAGGCGCAGGGCTACCCAAATTCGTATCAAAATATTTGTTGATCAGATCCTGCATGGCGGGGGCAATCTGGGTAAGCTTGTATTTGCCACCCATGCGCGCGGTCAGGAAAGGCGTTTTTAAACGCAGGGAGCTACTATCGGCATTAGCGGTAGATATCATGCTGATAGAATCTATCCTGATGCGTTGATCTTTGTTTACTACTAAAAGATCGGTCACTTTAACATTCGCGTTTAAATAATCAGGGTCTGCAGTTGGTACATCGGCAATTATCTTACCATGTAAACGCATTGGCGTAGTTGTAAAATGGAGTGCCTGCAGATTAAGGCTGTCCAGCATCAGGTTAGCTTTTACCGACGGATACTTTTTGTTCATGTTAGCCTTTGCGTCAAGGCTAAAGTTAATGTTGGGATCCTGCATCCGCATAACGGCTGTGTAGTTACCATTGGTCGCGGTACCTTTAAGTACCAGGTTTTGGTAGTTGTAACCTTTAACATAAGCTTTGGCCACGTTACCGTTAAACTGCAAACTGGCTTTCTTGGGGTCGAGACCGTAACCTTTTATGTTGGCAGATAGGGTGATCATTCCCACCATTTGCGGTTGTTTGGTAAGCGCGCCTACATTTAAATTATTGGCTTTAATATTGGCCGAGTAGGTTGCCTTAGCTTTATTGTTGCCATTTTTTAGCGAAGCGATCAAGTCGACAGCGCCGTAAGTTGAGCGCAGATTTAGTTTGGTGTTAAAGTTTGTCATGCCGCCTTTAAAATTTCCTTTAAGGTTCATGCTTGCCGGGATGCTTACCGATGCCGGGATAGTACCGGCAGGGGCAAGTTTGGCTATATCGGCAGCGCTGGTATTAAAGTCGGTAAGGTTTACATCGAAATAGGCCTTATTCATATCAGGCAGTCCCTTTAATTTAGCTGAGGCTTTGATATGTGTATTATTTAATCCGCGCACTTCAAATTCAGGGATGTCAAGGTTGTTAACCTGTCCCGCTATTTTTCCGTCAATCCTAAACACCGAGTTTGATGAATGCTTAAATGGCTCCATGCCGGCCATAGTCGGCATTAACAATAACACATCTTTTAAGCTGATCCTGGTGCCATCCACGTTCGCTTTGATATGCAGCAAGCCAATGTTTTTGGTAATCGCCGCGATAGAGGGATAGCTAACCTGTACCTGTTTCTGTATAACCGAACCCGGTGTTTCAGCTAACAGATCATTCAAATAAGCACTGGTTGGTCCGTAAAAGAATGCCGTATGAAATTTGTTGATTGTCAAGCCACTCTTTTCTTTAAAAGTGAACGAGTTGATCTTTCCCGAAAGCGAATCAGGGTTATAAGAAATATTTTCCACATCAGCGTTTAACTCACGGATGTGCATGTGTGCAAAATCAAGTCCTTTGGCAATTGGTTTTTGCGCGTCGTTATCAAATTTAATATCGTCGTTGACAAAGCTAACTTTACCCAGTGTTGCCGACCAGCCTTTTCCGCTTTGCGGATTAGCAGCTATAGTATCTAATTTTTTTATCACTTTCACCGCCGCCTTTTTAACGGTTTGCGGTTTGGCAAACGTCACTGCTGCTTTGGTATCATTTAACTCGATGCTTTTGATACCAACTTTTTGGTTTTTTAGGTCTATCTTATCCATCTCCACCAAAAATTTTGATAGGTCTACATTGGCAGCCATTTCGCCGCTACGGTAAACCACATATATTTTTGATACGTCAATAGTGCCCAAGTTAAGATCCATATTTAATGGCTTAACCGCGGTATCAACCTTTGCGGCCTGCGCTATTGATGAACCCATCGGCGTCTGGATAATGCGCGCGTTAACCCCGGATAGGTTGATCTTTGGGATGGTGAATTTCATCTTATCCAAGTCAAAATCTTTGATCCGGGTATCAAAATGGCCAAGAATGAACTTGACATCGTTGCCGGTAGTAAGGTCTTTATAAGAGATATTGATCCGGTCAAGGATGATCTTATCCATCGAGAATTTCATGGTAGAAGTGGTGTCGGTAGGCTTAACTTCTTTCTTTTGCTCGCCGGCAAAAGCTTTCATGATATAGTCGAAGTTAAAAACGCTGTCTTTACCCCGGCTGATCTTTGCGGTAATGCCCTGCAGATTAATTTCATTTACCTCAACCTTATGGTGTAATAACTGCAACATGCTGATATCGACCTTTAATTTTTCGCCGGCTATCAGTGTGTCGCGTTTTTGATCTTCAAAATAAACATCCTCTAACACCAGCAGTTTAGGCAACCCAAGGCTAATGTGGCCGATCTTAACCTTGGTGTGGATTTTATTTTGTAAAAAAGTTACCGCCTTGTCTTTCGCGAAATTTTGTATGGCAGGTACCTGTATTAAAATAACTACAAGCAACACCAAAAAAATGACACCCGCAATTATCCAAAGAATAGTTTTTAAAGCTATACGTCCAAATCGTCCCAATTTTATATATTTTTCAGAGGTGATAAGTATTACTACTGTTTAGTAAACAAATAATATGCTAATTGTTTATAGTTAAATGGCGTAATAACGCTTTTTTATGCAATAAATACCGCCATTTCTGAGTTTTCAACAAGTGTAAACCTAACCTTCTTTTTTTGGTAGTTTTGTATTTATCCAAAAATTTAAAGAATAACGATGCCCGATTTTTCGCACTTACACGTACATACCCAATTTTCATTACTTGATGGTGCTGCAGATATATCAAAACTATATAAGAAAGCAGCTGCCGATGGCATGAAGGCATTGGCTATTACCGACCATGGTAATATGTTTGGTGTGTTTAAGTTTGTGGCCGAAGCAGGCAAGCATAACGTTAAACCGATTGTGGGTTGCGAGTTTTATGTGGTTGAAGACAGGCATAAAAAGCAATTTACCAAAGAGAAGAAAGACGTTAGGCGCCACCAATTGTTTCTGGCGAAAAATCCCGAAGGTTATAAAAATCTGGTAAAACTTTGCTCATACGGATATATGGAAGGCTTGTACAGCAAATGGCCTCGTATTGATAAGGAGCTGATATTAAAGCACCATAAGGGATTGATCGCCACTACCTGCTGTATTGGTGCATCGGTACCCCAAACCATCTTAAAGGGAACACCTGAAGAAGCGGAAACCGAATTTAAATGGTGGCTTGACCTTTTTGGCGAAGATTATTATATAGAATTACAGCGTCATGAAATACCGGAACAGGAGATCATTAACAAGGTGCTGCTTACCTATGCCAAAAAATATAATGTAAAGGTTATTTGCTCAAATGATTCGCATTATGTTGATCAGCAGGACTCGAATGCGCATGATATCTTATTATGTGTTAACACCGGCGATATGCAGAGCACGCCGATAGCTACTGATGAAGAAGGTGGTAAAGGCTATCGCTTTGGTTTCCCGAATGATCAGTTCTATTTTAAGACACAGGACGAAATGGGCAAGTTGTTCCATGACCTGCCCGAGTCATTAGATAATACCAATGAGATTGTAGATAAGGTTGAGGTACTGAAGTTAAAACGCGATATCCTGCTGCCAAACTTTGTTATTCCCCAAGAATTTAACATCCATACCACTGCCGACGCGGATACGCTTAACCAATGGGAATACCTGAAGCACCTGACATTTACCGGTGCTAAAGAGCGTTATATAGATATTAGTCCCGAGGTTGAAGAAAGGATCAACTTCGAATTGTTTACGATCCGTACCATGGGTTTTGCCGGTTATTTCTTAATTGTGGCCGACTTTATAAAACATGGCCGTGACATTGGCGTATTTATTGGCCCGGGGCGTGGTTCGGCAGCGGGATCGGTAGTGGCTTATTGTACTGGTATCACCAACATTGACCCGATGAAGTATAATCTCCTGTTCGAGAGATTCCTGAACCCTGATCGTAAGTCGATGCCCGATATTGATACGGACTTTGACGACGCCGGCCGTCAAAAAGTTATTGATTACGTAGTGGAGAAATATGGCAAGAACCAGGTGGCTCAAATTATTACCTACGGCTCTATGGCCGCACGTACAAGTATCCAGGACGTAGGCCGTGTGCTGGATATGTCATTGTCGGACGTTACGGCGTTAAAGAAACTGGTGCCCGAAACTTTAGGTATCAACTTAAAGCAGGCTATCGAACAGGTACCTGAACTGCAGGCGATCTATAAATCGACAGACCTTAAAGGCATTGTACTGCGCGAAGCAGAGAAACTGGAAGGGTCTGTCCGTAATACAGGTGTACATGCCGCAGGCATCATCATAGCGCCGTATGACCTGACGGATATCGTACCGGTAGCTACCGCCAAGGACTCTGACTTGTTGGTTACCCAGTATGATGGCCGTGTAATTGAAGATGCCGGTGTAATCAAGATGGACTTCCTGGGCCTAAAGACCCTGACCATTTTAAAGGATGCTTTGAGGCTGATCAAGCAAAATCACGGTGTTGAAATCTCTATTGATTATATCCCACTTGACGACCAGGAAACTTTTGAGCTTTACCAACGTGGCGATACCAATGGTACTTTCCAGTTTGAAAGTGACGGTATGCAAATGTACCTGCGCGACCTAAAACCCGATAAGTTTGAAGACCTGATAGCCATGAACGCGCTGTACCGCCCGGGGCCGATAGAGTATATCCCCTCGTTTATTAAACGGAAACATGGGTATGAACCTGTTGAGTTTGACTTGCCGGACATGGAAGAATACCTGGGCGAAACCTACGGCATTACCGTGTACCAGGAGCAGGTGATGCTTTTGTCGCAAAAACTGGCCGGTTTTAGTAAAGGCGATGCCGACGTTTTGCGTAAGGCCATGGGTAAAAAGCAAATTGAGGTACTCAACAAAATGGAGGCCCAGTTTATGGATGGGGCAATAGCGAAGGGCCATCCTAAAGATAAGCTCACCAAAATTTGGAATGACTGGAAAGCTTTTGCCCAGTACGCGTTCAATAAATCACACTCAACCTGTTATGCCTTTGTGGCGTATCAAACTGCTTATTTAAAGGCGCATTATCCGTCAGAATATATGGCGGCGGTTTTAAATAATCAGAACAACATGGAGAAGATCACCTTCTTTATGGAAGAATGCCGCCGGATGGGTGTTGAGGTGCTGGGTCCTGATATTAATGAGTCGGACATGGCTTTTGCGGTCAACAAAAAAGGGCAGGTACGTTTCGGGTTAACCGGTGTTAAAGGTGTAGGCGATAAAGCGGTTGAAAGTATTATTGAAGAACGCGAGGAACGTGGCGCTTATAAATCTGTTTATGATTTCGCGCAGCGATCAAACACCCGCAGCGTAAATCGTAAATCATACGAAAATTTGGTATATGGCGGGGCCTTTGACGAATTTCGATTGAACCGTGCGCAGTTCTTCGCCAAAACAGAGAACGGATTACTAACCGGCGTAGAGCGACTGATAAAATATGCTAATGATTACCAGAACACGCAGACGACTACACAATCGTCGTTGTTTGGCGGTTCGGTAGCATCATATATCCCCGAACCATCCATGCCCGATGCGGAAGAGTGGCCGTTAATTGAAAAGCTGAAATACGAGAAAGAGGTTATCGGTATCTACCTAACCGGTCACCCATTGGATAATTATAAGCTGGAGATGGAAAAGTATTGCAATACTACCATCAGCGAGTTAAAGAATATGCAAAAAGCCCGTTCGGGCGAGGGTGGCGAGGAAGTAATGGCGGCATTTGCCCAGTTGCGTAAACGTGGCGAGGTTTGCGTTGGTGGCCTGGTTGGTAATGCCCAGCATAAAATGACCAAAACCGGTAAACCATTTGGCACCTTCGTGTTAGAAGATTACAATGAATCTTATGAGTTTGCCATGTTTGGCGAAGATTATATCAAGTTTAAAAACCTGATGGTTAACGGATATTTCCTGCACATCAAGGGTAATATCGAGGAGAAATTCCGTCAGAAAGATAACTGGGACCTGCGGATAACCACCATGAGCCTGCTATCAGAAATGCGGGATAAGCTGACTAAGTCAATCACTGTATTTTTAGAACTGAACGCACTTAATGATCAGCTTTTAAATAATATCCAGGACGTTATTGAAACCAACAACCAGCGTTACCCGATGAAAAACTGTACGCTCAGGTTCAAGATAAGGGATGAAGCCATGCTGATTGACATGCCTTCAAAAAGCTACCGGGTAAATCCAAGTGATGATTTGATGGCTGATATTTTAAGTGTGACCAATTCTGCACCGGTGTTGAATTGATAATTTGAAACTAAAAGGCTAAATTTGTTTAAGGAGGACTTACTATGACTACTGCAGCAATTAGAGAAAAACTACATGAGTATATAAATATCGCCGACGACAAAAAAATTGAGGAGATGTATACGATGGTAGAGCGTGAAATAGCGGAAAAATATGATCTCTGGGAAGATGAGGAATTTGTCAACGAAGTAAACGACCGGATTAAAAACTTCGAAAGCGGTAATGTGGTATGTTCCACCTGGGATGAGGTTAAATTAAAAGCCAAGTCTAAATAGGTTAATGTCCTACATCGTTAAATATTATCCCAAAGCTGAAATCGAATACCTGGAAGCATTTAATTGGTATGAAAAAGAGTTGGCTGGTTTGGGAGACCGGTTTGAAAGTTGCGTAGAAAAATCGATTAGTAGTATCATTAGCAAACCTTTAATTTATCCTAATAAAAAGTATAATTGCAGAGTATGCAATGTAAAAGACTTTCCTTATATAATTGTTTATAAAGTGTACCCCAAAAAAGCACTGATACTGATAGTTTCAATATTTCATACCAGCAGAAATCCTAAAAGCAAGTATAGTCCATAATATTTTTGTCACCAAAAAATCAAAGTGTATAAATATGGCTGATGTTAGTAATTTCTTTGTCAGAATGTCAGGTATGTAGTTGTGGCAAGCAATTTGAATACTCTATATTTGTTAAACAATAACAATAAAATTAAAAAAGATCATGGCTTTAGAAATAACAGACGCAAACTTTGAGGAGCTTGTGCTTAAATCAGATAAACCGGTATTGATAGACTTTTGGGCAGAATGGTGCGGTCCGTGTAGAATGGTTGGTCCGGTAGTTGAAGAAATATCAAAAGAATATGCAGACACAGCAGTTGTAGGCAAAGTTAATGTTGATAACAACCCTGGTATATCTGTAAAATATGGTATCCGCAATATCCCTGCTTTATTATACTTTAAAAATGGCGAGATAGTAGATAAACAAATTGGTGCTGTTCCAAAATCAGTATTAGCCGGTAAATTAGATAAGCAATTATTAGCTTAACTATTATATAATTAAAGTTTTAAAAAGCGTTACAACATTGTAACGCTTTTTTTTGTTCCTTTATATTATGTCGCAACTAAACGATGATCAGCAGATACGGCAATTGGCTAACCTGGAGCTTTTGGCCCGCCAGGTGGTCGAAGGCTTTATAACTGGTTTGCACCAAAGCCCGTTCCACGGGTTTTCTGTGGAGTTTGCCGAACATCGGTTGTATAATAATGGCGAGTCGGTAAAAAATATCGACTGGAAATTGATGGCCCGTACCGATAAACTGTTTGTAAAGCAGTTTGAAGAAGAAACCAACCTGCGTTGCTATTTATTGCTGGATACCTCGTCATCCATGAACTTCCCCGAAAAGGGATTGAATAAACTACAGTTCTCTATTTATGCCATCGCCTCGTTAATGTACCTGTTTAAAAAGCAGCGCGACGCTTTTGCGCTTGGGCTTTTTTCTGATAAGGTCGAATGGATAAGCCCGGTAAAATCAACCTCGGCGCACTTGTTTTATTTATATGCCGAGCTTGAAAAGCAGTATAATCATCCAAAAGTCAATACATCAACCAATATTACCAATGTATTGCACCATGTTGCCGAGCAGATCCATCAGCGCTCATTAGTAATTATATTTAGTGATATGCTGGAGAATAACCTGGATACTGAAAAGATGAACGCGTTGTTCGCTGCTATTCAGCATTTAAAATACAATAAACATGAGGTCGTGATATTTAATGTTAATGATAAGCAAAAGGAAGTGGATTTTAACTTTGATAATCGCCCGCATCACTTTATTGACATCGAAAGCGGCGACGAAGTAAAGGTGCACCCGGGTAAGATCCGCCAGGCCTATCAAACATCATTGCAACAGTATAAGCACCAGCTTGAGCTAAAATGCGCGCAATATCATATTGATATGATTGACGCCGCTATACAGGATGGTTATTACAGCATCTTAAAATCATATCTCATTAAACGTAACAGTATGGTTTAATTTTTGGTAAATAGTTAATTATGTTGACTGGTAAGTGGATTTTTATTTGTCAATTTAACAAACCTTCTACTCAATAAACTTAATCAACCACTCACCATCAATAAAAAACAAATTAACCAAATCAATTCATACAAGTTTGTGTTAATTATAAAACGTATTATTTATATATGAAGCTATCTGTTGAACGTAAGCCCGTAAGAGTTAATCCAGATCCTAAACGTGTAATTGCAAGATTCTTTTTTAATGGGAATGACCGCGCCAAGGAAGTATTAGAACGTGTAATTAATATAAGCGAGGAGGAGGCTTTCAGCATTATATCTCCGTTATTGCAGGAGTATTCTAAACGCCACCGTAATATTACCCGTGTTTTAAATAGACATTGCAGCAAGCTAAAGCCACTTTTGGCCGAACTTAATATTGATTATGATACACTCACTGTGTACCGTAAACTGTTGATCGGGTCATATTTTACACATGAATATTCCATTGAGTCGGCCGCGTTCTTTAATCCGTCCATTGTTCAGGATCCTGACCAGACGGAACTTTCTGAGGGCGAACGCAGAGTGATCATGAGTTTTAGAGCAGTGGGCGAGGGGCATATCTCTTCAATCACGTTCCGCCGCGCTTTGATCGATAAAAATAATAATATCACTGTTTTACCTGCCGGTAACTATATTGACGAGGCCGAAATAGTACGTAACGCGGTTTACAACAAGAAGCTTTTTTTTGATAAGGCTGCCATCACCCAGATCAATATTGATGTGTTGCATGAGCTGGAGGCTAAACTTGACCATCATTTTGAATACTCGAACCTGCGCCGGATAATTATCGATTCGCAGAAATTGCAGGAAAGTGATATGAAAAAGCTGGAATACGATAAAGTGCTTTGGCTGGCCGACTCATATTATGAGATCGTATTTTCATTAGATACCGATATATCAGACCGCGTGATTTTCCCGATATCAGAGTATGAGCGTAAAGGTATTGAGGATGCCCGTTTTGTGGAGTTTATAAATGACGACGGCAGCTGTGTTTTTTATGCTACTTATACTGCTTACGACGGGGCGTTGATCATGCCGAAACTGTTGCAAACCACTGATTTTTATAATTTTAAGATAATGCCGCTATATGGCGCGGGTGCCCAGAACAAAAACCTGGCGCTTTTTCCACGTAAAGTAAACGGCAAATATGTAATGATATCGCGTATTGATGGATGTAACAACTACATCATGTACTCTGATAAAATTAATATCTGGGAAAAACCGATATTGCTGCAAAAACCGAAGTTTAGCTGGGAGTTTGTGCAGATAGGTAACTGCGGATCGCCGATTGAAACCAAAGACGGCTGGATAGTGATTACCCATGGTGTTGGCCCGATGCGACGTTATGTATTAGGCGCCAGCTTGTTAAAACTGGATGACCCGGAAGTTGAAATAGGTAGGCTTAGAGAACCGATACTGATACCAAATAGCGACGAGCGCGAAGGCTATGTACCAAACGTAATTTATTCGTGCGGATCGATCATCAACAACAATAAGCTGATCATCCCTTATGGCTTATCGGATTATTCAACCTCATTTGCAGAAATTGACCTGGATGAGTTAATAGCTAAATTTAAAGAGGATGCTACGGTAACTAAGAAAGAAGAAAAAAATGCTAAAGTAGTTCAATTAGCGCCCTAAAATTTGTTGATAGAGCTTTAAGTAATCGCTGGCCATTTTATTGCAAGAAAACTGTGCAGTGGCCCAATTATAGCAATCTTCTCTTTTAATATCTTTCAAGCACTCGACCGCATTTACAGCCTCGTCAATCGTGTTCACCAGGAAACCGGTTTCATTATCTTTAATTAGCTCGGGCATTGACCCTTTGTTAAAAGCGATAACCGGGGTGCCACAAAGCATGGCCTCGGCTACGCTTAGGCCGAAAGGTTCATTAAAATTGATGGGGTGTAGCAGTGCAAGTGCATTACCTAATAACGCGTTGCGTTTATCAGGCCCGGCGCTGCCAACATATTCTATTTGATCATTGAATTGCGGTTCTATTTTTTCTTTAAAATAGTGCTCGTCCTGTACAATGCCTGCTATTAATAGTTTGCGTTTACTTTTTTTGGCGATATCGATTGCTTCAGCAGTGCCTTTATCCGGGTGGATCCGGCCAAAGTAAAGCAGGTAGTCCTGTGGATTGTTGTTAAATACAAAATCCTTTGTATCTAAACCATTATAAACCGTAGCTATGTAATCAAGTTCAGCACTTCTGTCGCTATTGCTTATAGATACATAGTTGCTAATGGCATTGTATTTCTTATAAACCGGGATTATCCTCGGCGAAGAAAACCCATGAATGGTAGTTATAACCGGTGTTTTTATTAACTCCGAATAGGTGAGTGGCAAAAAGTCGAAGTTGTTATGGATAATATCAAACTCGCCCGCTCGTTCCATCAAATTACTGATGTGAAGGCATTCTAAGACCTTGGCATCCTGTGTGCGGTCTTCTTCGTAACCCTTTTCACAAACAGAAGCTAATGTGCCTGATGTTATAGAGTCACCCGTAGCAAAAAGCGTTACATCGACACCTAATTTAACCAAACCTTCGGCTATATTTGACGCCACCTGTTCCCACGGCCCGTAATGCCTGGGCGGCGTGCGCCAGGCAACGGGAGCTAATATAGCTGCCTTCATTTATTTAGCGCTTACCAATTTCTGCGAAAACCGGTTATACTCATATTCTAACTCGAAAGCCTGTAATACGGTTAAGTGCGATATTAAGTAAGCTAACGTACTTTCTGCACCCTGGTTGCGGTTTATACCTGTTGGCAACAATCCATCGCAACAACCTTTTGTTTCATGATCGTATAGCGGCGCGCGTAAGGTGTTTTCGCCAAGGAACCATTTGTAACATAAAAACATTTTCTCGATATGCTCCGGTTTACGGAATAGTTGGTAAGCCTGGAAATGCATCAGTACCATCGCCATCGTTTCTATAGCCTGCTGGTCGTAAACAGGGAATTTACCTCCGCGCTGGTACCAGCCTTCGTTACCTATTGGGCTTAAATAACCATTTGATAAAGTAAGATTGTCTAAAAAGGCCATTGTTTTTAAGGCGATCTCCCTGACACGTTCATTACCGGTTATCTGGCATGAGTGAAGTAATGCCAATGGTAAAATAGCATTGTCATAGGTCATACTATCTTCAAACCATTCCCAATCGTCAGAACGGGTTTTTTCATAAGCTTCAACCAACGGGTTTGTTAATTTTACCAGCTCATTCACCATGCCTTCATCAGTAGGGTGCATTTGCAGGTACAGAGCCACGCCTATAGCCGTATTAGCCATGCCACGTAAATACGTTAGCGACTTGAAGTGCCGTACTGATTTCTG
>JAQBOP010000234.1 GCA_028287975.1 Mucilaginibacter sp.
CGGATAGCTCGTGGGCAAAAGAGGGCGCCCATACCGACAGGATGCTGCGCCATGTGCAGCGCAGGTTTGACATCTCCGAATTTTTTGCGCGGCAGATGCGCACCGCCTTAAATGCCTATAAATATACCGACGATTATAACAATGAAGCAATGCAGGCAGCTACCATTCTGGCACAGGAACGCAACGCCATGCTTTTAACCTACGAGGATCAGACCAAGCATTCGGACGATTATAAATACCAAAAGAAATGGGATGCCTACATAGCCGACCTGCTTAATTCAAACTATACGCTTGAAGAAGCATTGGCTAAGGAGCCTAAGAAGATCGTTTATTGACTTCTTACGTTAGTTGAATAGCTTCAGAAACACATCCGACGCACCCCTCTAAGAGATACCGTATGGACACAAGTATGGTTATGCGCAATCCTTGCCCCATCCTTTGTAGAAAAACAGCCATTCAGCTACATTTGCCCCGTATGGTGGCTACCCTAATTAACGAGGGGTAACCCCATACGGGGTAAATTATTTTATTCTTTGTATCGTACTACAAATAGATAGCCCCCCATGGGGCATACCTATCTAAAAGATATGTCCACACAATAATTCTCAAGAGGAGAGCTTTGATTTTACTACTCCAACCCAATCTTCTGATGCTGATACGGTATCTCCACATTTGCAAAGCCGTGTTGATTTAACGTTTTGGCAAAGTGTTGTTGCACCTCGTACTCGCCATGAACCAGGAAGATCTTTTTGACCTTTTTAGGATCCTGGCATTTTAAAAAATGCAGCAGGTCCTCGTAATCGCCGTGGGCACTCATGGATTTGATGGAGCGTACCTCGGCCTTAACCTCGTAAGTATCGCCAAATATGTGTACTTCGTGGTCGCCGCGCAGCAGGTGCCCGCCAAGCGAGTTCGGCTCGCAATAACCCACTATCAAAATGGTGGTTTTGGCGTTGCCGATGTTGTTCTTGATATGGTGCTTAACCCTGCCCGCTTCGGCCATGCCTGATGATGATATGATCACACAAGGCCGCGGATCGTCATTTAAAGCGATAGATTCCTCGGTCGATTGCACAAACCGTAAACCTTTAAACGCGAACGGGTCAGCATCCACCTTTAAAACTTCTTTCACATCGCGGTTATAAACCTCGGGGTGATCTTTCAATATCTGTGTAGCTTTGTCAGATAACGGGCTGTCGACATAATAAGGCACATCAGGCAAAATCCCCTTAAGTTCGAGCGAATTTAGCGCGTACAATAACTCCTGTGTACGGCCAACGCTAAAGGCGGGGATAATTACCTTACCTTTTTTTACCATGCAGGTTTGCTTGATCACTTCAAGCAAGGCATCTTCAATTGGCGCCAGTTCTTTATGTAACGAATCGCCATAGGTTGATTCCAGCAAAATATAATCAGCTTGCGGGAAACGCTGCGGGCTTTTTAGCAACAAATCGCCATAGCGCCCTACATCGCCGCTAAAGGTAATATGCGTTTCCTTGCCGCCTTCCTGCACTACCAAATGCACGGCACAGCTGCCCAGGATATGCCCGGCATCGCTAAAATGAAACTTAACATTTGGGGTAATAGCATATTCTTCATGGTACTCAACTATCTTGAACAGGCGCAGGGCGTCCATGGCCTGATCCTCGTTGTATAAGGGTTCAAGCGGGGGCAAGCCCTTTCTTGCACGGTGTTTGTTGCTGTACTCCACATCGCTCATCTGGATCCTTGCCGAATCCATCAGCAGGATGCGGGTAAGGTCCATCGTTGCCGAGGTACAAAAGATCTGCCCGTTAAATCCCTCGGCCACCAACCGCGGGATCAACCCGCAATGGTCAATATGCGCGTGCGACAGGATCAGATAGTCTACTTTTTTAGGGTTAAATCCGAAGTGCTCGTTCAGGCCATCGGTGTTTTCGCCCATGCCCTGAAACATGCCGCAGTCCAGCAAAATGCCGGTGCCATCCTGTAAATGTATTAAATGCTTGCTGCCGGTTACATTACGGGCGGCGCCATGAAAAGTTATATCCATTAGTATAATCCAGGTTGAACAATTGAAGAACGAAGGTGGTGAAAAAATGTTTAATTAAATAAAAACTAAAAAATTAGTTGCAATTATCACTTATAACTAATAACTTCGTTTTAAGATTATAAACCCCAATAATTAAAATACGCAAACCATGGAAATTAAAGAACTAACCCGCGCCGAAGAACAATTAATGCAGATACTTTGGCAAATAGAAAAAGGCTTTGTAAAAGATGTGATGGAACACCTGCCCGAGCCTAAGCCGGCGTACAATACGGTATCCACCATCATCAGGATCCTGGAGGCAAAAGGCTTTGTTGCTTATAACGCCTTTGGTAAAAGCCACCAGTACTACCCCATCATCAGCAAGGAACAATACCAAAGTTTCGCTACAGATAAGCTGATGAATGGGTACTTTGATAATTCGGTAAAACACATGTTCTCATACTTTGTGAAGAAAGAAAAAATTGATTTGAAAGAAGCTGACGAGATCATGAAACTGATTGAGAAACTTAAAAACAAATAGTTATGAACTGGTGGCATTATTTATTACTGGTAAACTTTTACCTGGTATTATTTTTTGGCTTTTACGCGTTGCTGCTGCGCCGCGAAACATTTTTCCAGCTTAACAGGGTGTACCTGGTAGCATCGTCGCTACTGTCGTTTTTTATCCCGCTTATACAGGCCGACTGGGTAAAGAACCTCTTTATTACGCAGGAGGTACAAAACACCATATACAGCGGGCCGATATCCGTGGTATATAATTTTACCGTAAGGCCGGAAGCCACACATGCCATAACTCTTGGCCAGGTATTTAACGCCATCTACATAGCAGTTACCGTTTTTTTAATATTAAGATTGCTTTGGCAATTGCTGATCCTGAAAAAAGAGATCGAAAAGCCATCGCCCTCGGCGGCATATTCGTTTTTTAAGAAGATAAGTTTGGGCGATAACCTGTCGCAGTCAAAGATCATAGCCGAGCATGAGCAAGTGCATGCCGGCCAATGGCATTCGGTTGATGTTATGATCATTGAAATGGTAATGATCATTAACTGGTTTAACCCGGTTGTGTACCTGTACCGCTTTGCCATTAAATATATCCACGAGTTTATTGCCGACAGGCAGGTGATCCAGGCTGGCACAGACAAAGCCGATTATGCCCTGCTGCTGCTGAGCCAAACCTTCGAGGTTGACACCCATAACCTGGTTACACCATTTTTTAACCATAGCCTTTTAAAACAAAGAATTATGATGATGCAAAAAAACAAATCGCAACGCATGGCCCTGGCAAAATACGGGCTATCCGCACCTTTATTTATTTTGATGCTGATATTTTCATCAGCCACGGTAAACAACAGTAAAGCTGTTAAGGTGATCAACAGGAAGACAGAAAAGGTGTTAGCGATGCCTGCCAATGATGTGGTTACCACGATAACAGACCATGCAGAAATACCCGCCACAAACCAAACTGAAGCAATTACAGATACAGTAAAGGATAACAAGATTTTTAGCCAGGTTGAAACCCAACCACAATTTCCGGGCGGACTGCCCGCATTCGGCAGATTCCTGGGAGCAAATATCCATTACCCTGCTACCGACCGTGAAGCCAAAGTTCAGGGAACTGTTATCGCCACATTTGTTGTGGAGGCTGACGGTACCTTATCAGATATTAATGCGGTACGCGGGCCATCGGCGACGATGAAGAAAGAGGCCGTAAGAGTTCTTTTACGCTCACCGAAATGGAAACCCGGTTATCAAAATAATAAAGCAGTACGCGTGCAATATACCGTGCCGATAAAATTTGCCTTGAATGATGTTAAGGCAGCAAATGTCGATGAAAAGAATAAGATCCACGCGATGGTAGATAAACAGCCGGTGTTCCCGGGTGGGCTTGAGGGCTTTGGCAGATTTTTGGGTAATACCATTAAATATCCTGCCGGTGACAGGGAGAAGGGCGTTAGCGGCAGGGTGATCTGCACGTTTGTAGTTGAAAGAGACGGTAGTTTAAGTGATATAACAGCTGTGAAAGGACCAAGCCAACCTATGATGGATGAATCTGTACGTGTGCTAAAGTTATCACCCAAATGGACACCGGGTGTGCAAGGCAACAAAGCTGTAAGGGTTCAATATACGGTGCCGATATCTTTCACTTTAGGTCCTGCTAAAGAAAGTAAGGACAAGGTCTATTCGGTAGTAGAGAAACAGCCTATGTTTCCAGGGGGCCTTGAAGGGTTTTCAAAATATCTCAGCACCAATATCCGCTACCCGGCCGTGGATAAAAACAATGGTGTTGCAGGTAGGGTGATTGTTACGTTCGTGGTTGAAAAAGATGGTACCTTGTCTGATATTAAAGCCATCCGCGGCCCGTCCGAAACATTAAAAAGTGAGGCGGTAAGAGTTCTCGCCAAATCGCCTAAATGGCAACCAGCCCTGCAAGACAATAAAGCGGTAAGGGTTCAATATACAGTGCCTATTTCATTTACTGCACAGCCTGACAATAATAAGCCGGCAACAGGAGCTGTTCGGGATACCTTAGAGAAGATCGGCGCAGCCGGAAGCCCACTTTATATAATTGACGGGCGTGAACTTGAATTGGGGTCGCACCCGCTTGCAACCATGCCGCAAAAAGATATTGCCTCAATGGAGGTTTTGAAGGGTGAAACCGCAACAAAACTTTATGGTGATAAAGGTAAAAATGGGGTAATATTGATCACTACCGTTAACAAAAATGGTGGTACGTTAAAAGAAGTTACAGTTACGGCTGATAATGTCCCGCCGGTACTCTTTTTTGTTGATGGCAAGGAAACAAAGATCAAGTCTACCAAGGAGGCACTGGCTGCTATTCCGCCAGACAAGATTGCGCTTATGCAAGTATTTAAAGGCGATATGGCTATTAAATTATATGGCGACAGGGGGAAAAATGGAGTAATAAAGATTACGACTGTGAAAAAAACCGAAACTAAACCTTAATAGTAGTTTAACTACACAACCTAAGCCCTGCCGTTTACGCCGCAGGGCTTTTTTATTTGGGAGTGTTCTCAGTTTGAAATTTAATCCTCACTTGTAACCCCAACCCCATACTTTATTGCTGCTTCAAGTATGTTAATGTTTATATCTTTTAATTTTTTAAACTTAATGCAATACCCGGTCACACTTGCCTTGCCTATTTCTTTTCCATACGTTTGCGCCAAGTATGTCTTATCCTTGATACCCAGGATATAGACAGAAATGCCGGTAGTGTTTGCACTCAAACCTATTTGAAAAAAATCCCTGGTCTTTCCATCAGCATATTTTATGGTGTAAGATCCATAACCTATATTAGGGTTACTAACAGTTTTATTTTCGCTGTCTTTACCAGTGTCGAACCATAATTTACAGCCCGGTAAAACTTGAAGTATATGATGGTGCAACGCTTGCATATCATTACGCTTTGGTTCAGGTTGGCTGGTAATATATTCTTTGATTTGTTCTTGTACGTCCATATAAAATATTGAATTACAGGTTACTTACTTTTCCTTTTTAAATTTCGCTTTATTTTTAGTTATATACTAATTCATTTCTTTTTTCTTCCTTCGAAGTACTTCACAATTTTCTTTGATTCAAATTTCAAACTGAGACACTACATTTTATTTGTTTTCGATATTTACGATAATTCTTATATTTATTCCATAAATAAACCTATATCATGAACCTGTCAGTTAAACAAAAAATAACCGCAACTCTTTTTTCTTTAATTTTAGTGTTCTTGTTCGTCGCAACTAATAGCAAGGCTACAAACGTTACTGTTTCAATAGCTGATACCACGCACGAAAAGATTTTTGCACAGGTTGAAGTGCAACCTATGTTTCCTGGTGGCCTTGAGGCTTTTGGTGTGTTTCTGGGTCAAAATATACGTTACCCGGCAGATGATGCTAAAAACAAAATACAGGGGCGTGTTATCTGTACCTTTATAGTTGAAAGAGACGGTACCTTATCAAATATAAAGGCGTTACGTAGCCCAACCGAAGCTATGGCTAAGGAGGCATTACGGGTATTGGCGCTTTCGCCGGTCTGGAAACCCGGCTATCAAAACGGGAAATTAGTTAGGGTTGCGTACACCGTGCCTATTAGTTTTTCATTGGGAAGTAAATAATACTTAATATGCTTTAAACCCGGTGTGAGGGAGGATTTAAAATAATAAGCGGATAATAAGCACAATCATATATTTAATTGAATATCATTTATTTATATAATAATAATTATATTTATTTAACCAATTATAAGATTATGAACTGGAAACTTATTTTTCAACTATCCGCTTTCGGGCTTATCATGGCTTTTGCCACTATATCGCTCATCCCTGAAAAAATTGAACCCCTGTTTTGGTTGATCATATTTGCATTTTGTGCCTATGTGATTGCTAAAGTGGCGCCGGGCAGGTATTTTCTCCATGGCTTTTTGGTGAGCCTGGTTAACTGTGTCTGGATAACCGCTGTGCACTGTTTCTTTTATGATAGCTATGTTGCACACCACCATGATATGGCTGCCATGTACACCGGTATACATCCCCGCAAAATGATGCTGGTTTACGGGCCGGCATTTGGTATAATGTTTGGCTTGGTACTTGGGTTATTTGCATTTATAGCTTCAAAAATGGTGAAGAAAACAGGGCAATAAGTCGACGGCTATCTATAGCATTTTTTTAAATAAACGAAAAATGTTATGCATTAATTATTAATTTTGCCGTAGACAAGAACTAAAATTAACATATAATGAAACCTTTCATTTCAAGAACACTTTACGGATTTTTAAACTACAGTATTGCGTCGCTGCTAATTGCATCGCCATGGTTATTTGGGTTTTCGCATGTTACTATAGCAGCAGGTGTACTAATGCCGCTTATTATTGGCTGGCTACAGCTTATCATGGCTATCTTTAGTGATAATCCGCTGGGTTTCAATAAACTTAAAGTTTTCCCTATGCAAATGCAAAACTGTGTTGACGTTTTAATGGGATCATTTTTATTAGCGTTACCATGGACATATGCTTTTTCGGGCCAGGCATTTTTACCGCACCTGATTTTAGGTTTAGCTTTATTGTTAAAAGGAATTTTTGCAGAAGAATCACCTTTCTTAACAAGGCCTCACCGCAGCTTACCTGAGGGTGGTATCGGTTCTACAGATTCGTTAGAAGGCAGATTGAACCACTAAGGTTTAAACAAAACATAAAAAAAGCGGGACAATGATAAGTTGTTCCGCTTTTTTACGTTAATAGCTTTATGAGCAATGGGTTACTTAAATCGGCCGATCAAACCAAAGCATAAAACCCGTAACCTAAACCTTTGTAAGTTTTTACAGTCATATTAAAAACAGAAGTAAAATTAAACCTATAGCATCATGAAAATAGTACGGTTATATTGGGACTATTATTTTAGTAGTTCCACCAGGCTATCAGAGTTGGTATGCCATGCAGGGATCTACTAAAAAAAGAAAAGGGTTGAAAATTTAATTTTCAACCCTTTTTATATGGTGTAATAAAATGTATTAGTCTATTACAGTTACTTTAAGCATATTGGTTTTACCCTGGTTAACAATAGGGATAGCCGCGGTATTAATTACCACATCGCCTGATTGAACAAGTCCTTCTGCTTTAAGCACATTATTTACATCGGCGATGGTTTGATCTGTACTTTCAACCTTATCATAATAAAAAGTACGTACCCCCCACACCAGGCTAAGCGCATTTAGCAGGTGTTTGTTAGCGGTAAATATAAAAGTGCGACCCTTAGGCCTGTAGCTCGAGATCTGGAAAGCAGTATAGCCTGATGTTGTCATTGAAACAACACCTACAGCATTTGTATGTTCAGCAAGGTAAACTGCCGACTCGCAAACCGCGTCGCTCAAATAGCCTGGTGAGGCAGCATCTGATACAGCTCCTTTTTCGGTATTGTACGGATAGCCCAATTCTTCAACGTTACGCACAATTTTAGCCATTGTTTCGATAACGATAAGCGGAAACTCGCCCACTGATGTTTCGCCGCTAAGCATTACCGCGTCGGCACCATCAAGTACAGAGTTGGCAACGTCGTTAACTTCGGCACGTGTAGGGCGCGGTGTGGTGATCATCGACTCAAGCATCTGTGTAGCCACAATTACCGGTTTTGATGCCGCGCGGCATTTACTGGCGATCATTTTTTGTAGCAAAGGCACTTCTTCTAACGGCATTTCAACACCCAGATCGCCACGTGCAACCATTACGCCGTCTGTTGCGGCTATAATTGCGTCGATATTATCAATGGCTTCCGGTTTTTCAATTTTAGCAATAACCTTAGCCGCTTTACCGCTACGGGCTATTACTTGTTTAAGCTCGGTAATATCATCGGCATTACGTACAAATGAAAGGCCTACCCAATCAATATCCCACTCAAGGGCGTATTGAAGGTTCTCCAGGTCCTCTTCGGTTAAGCTTGGGATAGATACTTTAGTGTTTGGTAAGTTAACGCCTTTACGTGAGGTTAAAATGCCTCCATGCACCACTTCGCAAACTACAGTATCAATTTTGTTGGTTTCAATAACACGCATCTGGATCTTACCATCGTCCAATAAAATAATCTCATTGGCTTGCACATCCTGCGGGAAAGTATCATAAGTAATATAGATCTTGTTATCATCGCCTATACACTCATGGGTAGTAATATTAATGTGGGTACCATTAACCAGGTGTATGCCCCCATCTTTTACTAAACCAATTCTGATCTTCGGTCCCTGTAAATCGGCAAGTATAGCTACATTGGTTTTATGCTGATCGTTAATCTCTCTGATCAGGTCGACAAACTTTTTATGATCTTCCGGCTTTCCATGCGAAAAATTAAGGCGGCAGACGTTAACGCCGGCTTTAATCATGGCTAACAATGTTTCTTTTTTGGCACAGGCCGGGCCCATTGTAGCAACAATTTTAGTACGGTTATATGGTATATTCATAGTTATTGGGGGTTCCATTATTATAGGTAAAGCATTAATAGATGCGGCACAATCCTTTAAAATTTTGCGCTAAAATAAGAGATTTTCGCGTGATTTTATTTTTTTTGGATCAATCTTTACCGCCGCGACAATCTCAGGTATACGATTTAAAGCCGAAATCAGGTTATCAAGATCATTATCGTCAATATAATTTTTAATCATTAAAAAATAATCTGCCCTTTTCATTTCAGGGATCAGGTATCCGTCAGACCCTTTATTGCCTATAAAAAAGAAATCTGTCTCGCTGGCTTCCCAGTTATAGGTAAATAAAGAAAAATAAACAGGGTTAGCCGCGGGGTATATATCAACAGCCAGGTCGTCGGTTTTGATGAAATTAAAGTTTAAATATTTGTTAATAAGATAACATACCCGATAGTCTTTTAACGAAGTTGTTACTGCAATCAGCACAAAATCCAGATCTATCTCAAACTTTAAAAATTTCCTATTCAATTATGTTTACATTTACGCCGGTAAAAATACAAATTGAAATCTTTTCAACTAAAATTTTGTTAGTCACTAAAGTAAAAAGTTTAGATTTGATATTTGATAGATTTTATTTTTCTTTGCACTGAAATTATTAATCATTAAACTATAATAGTATGTCTGATATCGCTTCAAGAGTAAAAGCTATAATCGTAGAAAAATTGGGTGTTGACGAAAGTGAAGTTACACCTGAGGCTAGCTTCACCAACGACCTTGGTGCTGACTCTTTAGACACCGTGGAACTTATCATGGAGTTTGAAAAAGAATTTAATGTGGCTATCCCTGACGATCAGGCTGAAACTATCGGCACAGTAGGTCAAGCCGTAGCTTACCTTGAAAAAAACGTTAAATAAGCTCTCCTTAATTTAATTAAATGGGGTTTAAACGAGTTGTAGTAACCGGGCTAGGGGCACTTACTCCTATTGGCAACAGCGTTCCAGAATATTGGAACTCCTTGGTCAATGGAGTAAGTGGCGCAGCTTTGATTAAGAGTTTTGATACAACACTGTTCAAAACAAAATTTGCGTGCGAGGTTAAAAACTTTGACGCAGACGCCTTTTTGGGTAGAAAGGATGCGCGTAAGCTGGATCCTTTTGTGCAATACGCCCTGTATAGCACCGAAGAGGCGGTAAAAGACGCAGGTCTGGATTTTTCTAAATTAGATACCAGCCGTATCGGAGTGATCTGGGGATCAGGCATTGGTGGTTTAAAAACGTTTTTAGATGAGGTGGTTAACTTCGCCAAGGGCGACGGTACACCCCGGTTTAATCCGTTCTTTATACCTAAAATGATCGCTGATATTGCCCCTGGCCATATCTCTATTAAATACGGTTTACGCGGTCCAAATTTTTCAACAGTATCTGCTTGTGCATCATCAAACAATTCGCTGATAGACTCTTTTAACTATATCCGCCTGGGTAAAGCTAATATGTTTATAAGCGGAGGGTCTGAGGCTATTATTAATGAAGCCGGTATAGGCGGGTTTAATGCCATGCACGCGCTGTCTGTACGTAATGATGACCCTGCAACGGCATCACGCCCGTTTGATCTTGACCGTGACGGTTTTGTTGCGGGCGAAGGTGCAGGTACCATAATCTTAGAAGAACTTGAACATGCAAAAGCAAGGGGTGCAAAAATTTATGCAGAAATGATGGGTGGCGGCATGAGTGCCGACGCTTACCACATGACTGCCCCGCATCCTGATGGCCTTGGTGCCGCGCTGGTAATGAAGGCGGCTTTAGAAGACGCTGAGCTTACACCGGCAGACATTGATTATGTAAATGTTCACGGAACATCTACTCCGATTGGTGACCCGCAGGAAATTAAAGCTATACAAGATGTATTTGGCGATGATGTTTATCGTATAAATATCAGTTCAACAAAATCAATGACCGGGCACTTATTAGGTGCAGCGGGCGCTGTTGAAGCTATCGCATCTATACTGGCTTTAAACCATGGCATTATACCGCCAACCATTAATCACTTTACTGACGATCCGACTTTTGATCCGAAAATAAACTTTACGTTTAACAAAGCTCAAAAAAGAGAGGTGAAGATTGTACAAAGCAATGGCTTTGGCTTTGGCGGCCACAATGCTTCTGTAATATTTAAAAAGTACGAAGCTTAATAGTGAATGCCTGTAAGTCGGTTATATAAGCTATACCTGTCACCACACAGAAAATACGTTAAAGTTTTAAAGAATTTGCTCGGTTTTGTGCCGGGCAATTTGTCGTTATACCGGTTGGCATTTCGCCATAAATCTGTAGCAACAAGCGTTAAAAAAGGAGTAAAAAACAGCAACGAACGCCTTGAGTTTTTAGGCGACGCTGTTTTAGGCAGCGTGGTATCCGAAGTGCTCTTTAAGCTTTACCCCTATGAGGATGAAGGATTTTTAACCGAACTGCGCTCAAAAATTGTGAGCCGGGTAAACCTTAACCAGCTTGCCCGTAAACTGGGGTTTGAGCAACTAATAGAGTATGATAACCGCGCCCTGGGCCCAACAAGGCAGGGCTCATTACTTGGTGATGCTTTTGAAGCTTTAATTGGCGCCATATACCTAGACAAAGGGTATGACTTTACCAGGCATTTTTTGGTGAACCATATCATTAAGTCGCACATTGATATCCATACGCTTGAACAAACCGAGACCAACTTTAAAAGTAAGCTGATTGAATGGTGCCAGCGCCACAGTAAAGATATTACCTTCGACCTGGTTGTTAATGGCGATGGCGAAAACTCAAAACTTTTTACTGTACAGGCCAGTGTTGACGGGCAAATAATGGGATTGGGTAAAGAGTTCAGTAAAAAGAATGCCGAGAAACTGGCTGCCGAAAAAGCTTGTGAAGCGTTGGGCATATAAGACCGTTACCGGGTCTCATCACAATTAATATAACTTTTCTACTTTCAGGCTTTCTTTGTTTTTCACAAAGTAGTTATACGATCTTTTGATATAATCAATAATATCGTAATCGCTCCAAATCCTTATGTCTTCAACATTAGGGGTGAATGACAGCATAAAGCTCTCCAGGTCTTCGTCAGGCATTTTTGTAACCTGTTTTACCAACGTTTTGTTATAGCGTTTGCTGATCTCTATACGTTCTAATTCTTCTTGTGTATACTTTCTAAATTTGCGGGCCTGTGCCGGAGCTTTTCCAAACAGATCATACAGTCCTGATATGGGCGAACTCAACACAGACATCACACTTGGGTTTAATGAATAATACTGCCCTTTTTTCTTGTAGTTATCCAATGCATCATTTATCTCTTGCTTTTTGCTTACGTCCTTGATGTTTACCTGGTCTAAGTGAATAATAGGCTGCATATATACCGACTGGCTTACGAAGGTTTGCACTACAATATATTGCGGAGAGTAATCGGATTTTTTAAACAATAAGGTATCGCCCAACGCGGCCTCAATATGAAAACTACCCAATTCATCGCTCTGCACATCGGGCATTTTATGATTTAGATTGGTTATGGTTACAAAAGAAATAGTTGTGGGAGTATTCTTTTTAAAAACGACACCCTTAACCACGGTAAGCTGCTGCGCATGAGCGCTGTATGCTACACAAAGGCAAAAAACTACTATTAAACTTAACCGGTTATATGTGGACACTATATTCAATATACAAAACTAAACAATGTAATTGAGTACAAATGTAAAAAAGTGTTAATTTTTGTATTGAAGATTGGCTATTAAAGATTGAAGATTGGGCCGATCCTGATAAAATTGGATATCTTAAGCAAAACAATTAATCTTCAATCTTTAATAACCAATCTTTAGTCTTCAATCTTAAAACAGCCAATCTTCAATCTCTAACATCAAATATCCAAAAAAAACTATCTTTGCGCATGATAAAATCCATGACAGGATATGGAATTGCCAGTTTCGACTCGGGTACTACAAAATACACGGTCGAAATCAAATCCCTGAACAGCAAATTTCTCGAACTGTCTTTACGCCTTCCCAAAATTTTTTCCGAAAAAGAATTTCAATTGCGTAATGACTGCAGTAAACAAATAGAACGTGGTAAGGTAAACTTGTCTATTAATGTTGAACAGGCAAACTCGGCTACAGTAAAGGCCGCAGGTATTGATACCGAATTGCTTAAAAACTATTACTCGCAATTAAAAGCGGTTAGCGAAGAGCTAAATGAACCTGCAAATAACCTGCTTCAATTGGCGCTTGGTTTACCCGAAGTGGTGAAGTATGATGAAGAAACGGTATCAGAGGACGAGTGGAAGATAGTTGAAAAAACTTTTAACCAGGCAATGGCCGCTTTTCAGCAATTTAGGAGTGACGAAGGCAATACGCTTGAGCAGGACATTAAATTACGTATAGATATCATCCTGAAAAATTTAAAGCTGGTTGAGGTAGAAGAGCCTAAGCGTGTACCTGTTATACGTGAGCGCC
The DNA here is from genome assembly GCA_028287975.1 of Mucilaginibacter sp. Classification (GTDB taxonomy): domain Bacteria; phylum Bacteroidota; class Bacteroidia; order Sphingobacteriales; family Sphingobacteriaceae; genus Mucilaginibacter. The sequence continues at coordinate 13,421 of JAQBOP010000234.1, forward strand.
TGAACCAGTTTTTAAGCGAGGCCGCAGGCCGCGAAGGTATAGATCAAAATCGTTTTGAGCAGGAGTTGATCTATTATATCGACAAACTTGATATCACCGAAGAAAAGATCCGCCTTAAAACCCATTGCGATTATTTTATCGAAACCCTAAAAAATGCTGACGCCAACGGGAAAAAGCTGGGCTTTATTTCGCAGGAAATAGGCCGCGAGATAAACACCCTGGGCTCGAAAGCTAATGATGCCAACATCCAGAAATTGGTGGTGGGGATGAAAGAAGAGCTTGAAAAAATAAAAGAACAACTGCTTAACGTATTATAGTCATCGGGCATTAGTCATTGGTCATTAGTAATAAACTAAAGCAATGATCATTGACTAATGACCATTGACCAATGACTAAACAAACAATGATCAAAGAAGGAAAACTCGTTATATTTTCTGCACCATCAGGAGCCGGTAAAACTACCATAGTTAAACACCTGCTTACTAAATTTCCTGAACTTGAGTTTTCCATATCAGCCACTACAAGAGCCCCGCGTGGCGACGAAGAGAACGATAAAGCTTATCATTTTATATCCAAAGAAGAGTTTTTACACCTGATAGCCAAGAAACAGTTTGTCGAGTTTGAAGAAGTTTATTCGGGCACGTTTTACGGTACGCTGCGTACCGAGATCGAGCGGATCTGGAAAAAAGGCAAGACGGTAATATTTGATATCGATGTTGAGGGCGGCTTACACCTTAAACGCAAGTACGACGGGCAGGCTTTGGCGATATTTGTACAACCGCCGTCGTTAGTTGTATTAAAAGAACGCCTGGTTGGCCGTGGTACGGATAGCGAAGAAAAATTACAGGAACGTTTTGCCAAAGCCGAAAAAGAATTGAATTACGCACCCAGATTTGATATTATCCTAAAAAATCACGATCTTCAGACGGCATGTGCAGAAGCCGAGCAATTGGTGAGAAACTTCATTGCCTCCTAAGCCCCTTAACGGGGAATTATTAATTGCTCTACCACTTGAGCTAACTAATAACAACAAATGAAAATAGGACTTCTGTTTGGTTCCTTTAATCCTATACATATTGGCCACTTAATAATAGCCAATTACCTGGCCAACCACACTACTTTAGATAAGGTTTGGCTGGTGGTTTCGCCGCAAAATCCACTAAAAAAATATGGCGACTTGATCAATACTTACGACAGGCTGGAAATGGCCCGCCTGGCTACCGATAACGCACAAAACATACAGGTTAGCGACGTTGAACTGAAGTTGCCCCAACCATCATACACCATTGATACGCTTACCCATTTAAAAGAGAAATATCCTGAGCACGAGTTTGCCCTCATTATGGGATCTGACAATCTGGTAAGCCTACCTAAATGGAAAAATTATAAGCTGATATTGCGCGATTACCGGATCTATGTTTACCCACGCCCCGGTTATGAAAACGCCGAACTGGCTTCACACCCGTCGGTAACCATAACCATGACTCCGCAAATGGAGCTATCCGCAACCTTTATCCGGAAATCAATAGCCGAGAAAAAGAACGTACAATATTTTGTACCCGATCCGGTTTTAAAGTTTATTGAGAGTAAGAGTTTGTATAAGTAATTTCGTAAATTTATGAAAAAGATAACATGGTAATTACAAAAGATAAGCTTCAGCATATTTTAGATGAAATGCCTGAAAAAATGGATATTGAGGAGGTATTCGACAAGATTTTACTATCAGCAAAGATCGAGCAGGCCCTTTTAGAATCTCAGCAAGGATTAGGTCAGGATTGGAATGATTTCAAATCAGAATGGCTAAAAGAGGATCTATAAGAATAGAGATTTTACCTACTGCAAAAACTGACTTGCAGGACATTGTTTCTTTTATAGCTCAGGGTTCTCTAAAGTATGCCCTTTTGGAGAAACAACTAATTATCAATGCCATAAATCAGTTGTTTAGTTTTCCGGATCTGGGGAAGCCTTTTAATTACAGGTCCATCAATGCCCGGCAGTTGGTTTTCAAAAATTATCTTATTATCTACCGTTATAAAACAGAGACTGTATTGGAAATCCTAACTATCCATCATCATGCTCGTTCAATAGGAAACAATCCTGCTTTTACTGACGAAGATTAACAACTATCTTTGCACCGTGAGCGAAAAAACCATCCTTAAACTACAGCTACCAACCGATCCAACCTGGGTTAAAAACGTGGTAGAAAGCAATATAGAAGAACTTTTAATTGATCATGCCTATTGCGAGCAAAAGGCGGCCAGTAACGCCATTACGCTTATTGTGCAAAACCCTAACCTGAGCGACCTGGTACAGCAAATGACGAACCTGGTGCAGGAGGAAATGGAACACTTTAAACGCGTACACGAAATTATTTTGCAGCGGGGCTATGTACTGGGTAAAGAACGCAAAGACGATTATGTAAACGAACTGCGCAAGTTCATTATCATAGGCGGCGGCCGCGAGGCACAGCTGATAGACCGCTTATTATTTTCTGCAATGATAGAGGCGCGCAGCTGCGAGCGATTTAAAGTATTGTCAGAAAATATTAATGACAAACAACTATCCGAATTTTACCATGAGTTGATGATAAGCGAGGCCACGCATTATGCCATGTTTATAAACCTGGCTAAAAAGCATGCCGTTACTATTGATGTGGATAAGTGCTGGAAGGATTTTCTGGCTTACGAGGCACAGGTGGTAAAAAATTACGGCAAAACCGAAACCATTCACGGCTGATTACTCTATACATTTAGGCAAACCACCGATACAATTGCCTGTTTTAAAATAAAATAGGTTGCTTTGTATATGCGTAGTTTTAAAACCTTTTCGCTTATTATACATTTAGCCGGCTGGCTATTGTTTATGGCTTTCCCGCTGTTGTTTATAAATGGAGGGCCTGATAATAGCGATCCGTTGCTGATCTTGCAAAAGCCTGCTTACTGGTTATTTTGCCTTACCTATATTATTTTATTCTACGTTAATGCTTACCTATTTATACCACGCCTTTTTTTAAAAAAACGTTATATCGATTACACTATAGTTGTGGCAGCGTTGTTAAGCTGTGTGTATTTTCTGCAACCATTTGACAGGTTATTGCATAATACAGACAGGCCTGCAAATATGACGATGCAGCATGCAGGCCCGCCACCGCCATCTTTCAGACAGCCGCCACCCGGAAATAGTAAAATGCCGCCACTACCACCGCCTAATGGACAGTCCATGCCGCCGCAAGACAGTAATAACAGGTTTGGTGGCCCTGACCAAAGGCGCCATATAGACACCACCAGCTTGTTTATATTTTTAATGATCATGGCTTTAAGTGCTGCTACTAAAACCGTACAGCAATGGCAGCTTACAGAACAACGCGCAGCGCAAGCCGAAGCCGACAGGGCCAGCGCGGAGCTGTCATTTTTAAAAGCACAGATAAATCCGCATTTCCTGTTCAATACGTTAAATAACATCTACACGCTGGCCATTACTGAAGATAAAAATACGGCGGATAGTATTATGAAATTGTCGAACATTATGCGGTATGTAACCGATGATGTAACGGCTGACTACGTCCCGCTGCAAAGCGAGATTGATTGTATCGGCGATTATATTGAACTACAGCGTTTACGCACCGGCAAAAACGCGAATATTGAGTTCATGGTAACAGGCGATCCGGGCCGTAAAAAAATACCGCCATTGATCATGATGACGTTTATTGAAAACGTGTTTAAGCATGGCATAAGTAAAAACAAGTCCTTTTTTATCAGCATCCGTATTACTGTGCATGAAAACCGCGTAAACTTTTTTAGCCAGAACCAGGTTTTCATAACGCAGACAGAAAACAACCGTCATGGCATCGGCATAAAAAACACCAAACAGCGGCTGGGCTACTTATATCCCAGCAGGCACGTTTTAAATATCAGTAACGATGATGAGCTGTATACCGTTATGCTAACTTTAGAAACCTGATCATGCAGTTAAAGTGTATTGCCATAGATGACGAGCCGCTGGCGCTCACGCTGATAAAAACCTATGTATCGCGCGTGCCTGCGCTCAACCTTGTGCAAACTTTTGAAGATGCCATATCGGGCGTTGAGTTTTTGCGCCGCAACCCCGTGGACCTGCTGTTTGTGGATATCAACATGCCCGACATTACCGGCATTGAACTGGTGCGGTCGCTGGAGCAAAAACCGATGGTGATCTTTATAACCGCTTATAAGAATTTTGCTTTTGAGGGTTTTGAACTGGAAGCGATAGACTACCTGCTAAAGCCTGTCGATTTTTCGCGTTTCTCAAAAGCAGTGGACAAAGCCATTGATTATTATCAATATAAACACGGCATAAAAACAGCCTCGCCAGGGGAAAGCCTGTACGTTTATTCAGAATACCGCATGGTAAAGATCAACCTTGCCGATATTGAATATATTGAAAGCATGGAAGATTATATCAAAATCCACCTGCCCGACGGCAAGCCGATACTTACTTTAATGCCTTTAAAAAAAGTATTGGAAAAATTGCCTGAAGACCGCTTTAAGCGGATCCATCGCAGTTATATTGTAGCTGTTAATAAGATCAAATCTATCCAAAATCGCAAAGCATATTTAAACAATAACATACAGTTGCCCATAAGCGATAGCTATGCGGATTTTATCAAAGGGTGGGCAAAGAGATAGGTAACTGTAACAAGTAAGTTACCGTTTATCGACACATAGCGGCTATTCGCCGACACAAGCTAAAATACATTTTAAGGGTTATGCACCTTTGGTTTATAATTTAAAACTAAAGGATATGGAGCGTAAAAATTTTCTAAGATCGTTTGTAGTAGCTGCTGCTGCAGGGCCAATGATTCTGGATGCATGTAAAAAAGATACGGTTACACCGTCGTCAACAACTACCACCACAACCACCACCGGGACATCAACTACAGGATCAACTACAACTACCGGCGGCTGCGTTGTAAGCCCTACCGAAGAAGAAGGGCCTTATCCGTACGCAAGTGGCGAGAAAAACAATCCTTTAAACCGGGTTGATGTAACCGAAGACCAAACGGGAGTACCGTTAACATTAACCCTATTGGTGGTTAATACCAATGATAACTGTAACGTGGTGCCTAACGTAAGGGTAGATATCTGGCATTGTAATAATGAGGGCTATTACTCCGGGTACGCAAACCAGCCGGGCCTTTTGGGTACACAAAGCTATGTAGGTAAAACATGGCTAAGGGGCTACCAGACAACAGACGCCAATGGGCAACTAAAATTTACGACCATTTACCCCGGATGGTACAGCGGCCGTGCAACGCATATCCACTTTGAGGCATTTATAAGCGGTACATTAAAAAAGATAGGCCAGATGGCTTTTTCTGAGGCTATATCAGATGTGGTACAAGTATCAACGCTTTATGTGGCACATGGCAAAAACCCTACCCGCAACGCAACCGACAGTGTATTTGGCGACTCGGCTACAGATCTTGCTAATGAAACATTGTCTTTAGCAGGTAGCGTGGCAGACGGGTACGCAGGCACCTACACAATTGGTTTGGCATTATAAATTATCATTAATATGGGACGCGCATTAATAAAACTGGTTTATAAACAATTGATAAATGCATCGTCGACAGGCATGTTTGAGCGCGATGTTTTTAAGGCCACATATAATGAGTTCAAGTTAAAATCGCAAACTTATAATATGGAAGGTAAGTTTAAAACATTTACAGAGCTAAAGGCTAATGATGGCAGGGCAAACTCGTTGCATTATAAGATCAGCTTTGCTGCCGCTTATTTTATTGAGGGATTGAATAACCGCATACCCGAACTGGTTGATAACCTGGGCGACGCTATCGCCTTTGACGTGGCTAAGTTTGAGCTGATCCAATCGGATCTTACAGATAGCAAAGCCCATAATCTGGCCATTAATTATAGTACCGATATTTTGACGCTATGTGATATTGTGGGCGAATATTTGATCCTGGCAAAAGGTGACGTTGGTTTAACTGAACCGGCAGAAACATTTGTTTTAAAGCTACAGCCGAATCTTTCGATATCAGAATTTCATATTGTGGACCAGTCCACGCGCAACACTTACGTGCCGATACACGCAAATAATTAAGCTAAAATACCCCTAAAGGCAAATCAAAACGGAGTTGTGCGGTTATTTTTGATTTGGGGCGTCGTGGTTTTATCACGGCGTTTTTTTATGAAACGGTTTTATGCAGGCCTAACACATTATTCAGGTAATTATCCATCATTTCTATATCAACCACATCATTAATAAAACCGATGTGCATATCCGGCCGGATGATCAGCGCTTTCTTTTTGCCCTCGCTGATCTCAAATGTTTTAAACACGGCTTCATTTTTTGTTGATGGCGGAAGATAGAAAAAGTTGAGGCTCGCTGTATAATTTTGGGTTATCCATTTGGCAAGCGCAAACAAGTCAATTTCCTGCAGTTTGCCTAATACAATCAGGGTAAAACCGGGTTTGCTGCACCATTCATGCAGATCGGTTTCTTCCTGTTTTTTTTCATCGAAAACTTTAAGGTATGGCAGGCGGTCTCCGGCTTTTATGTTATCAGCATTACTTAAATTAAGGCTAATGGCGCTATCCCTGTAGTTG
>JAQBOP010000254.1 GCA_028287975.1 Mucilaginibacter sp.
CGGCATAACCAGGGCTACACAAGATAGATCATCCGTCAACGTATCAACGTATGTCTTCTTTCGCACTGCAAATTTATTGAAAAATATTGTTCAAATCACTTGCTTTGTATGACAGTACCTCGCGCCAGCTTGGGGCTAATTAATTAGTAAGGTCACGAGTACATTCGGATATTGTAATACAGTATTATTGACTCAATGGGTGGGGGTATCTGCGTTTTTATGCAAAACAAAACACAAATTAGAACACAAATAAAAATATAGTAAATTAATTATATTTATTAATAGAGAAAATATTATTAAATATTAAATCAAAATGAAGCAAAAATTAAATTAGGAAAGCTGAAATAATGTTTGCAAATAAGAAAAAAGATTTTTACCTTGGCTTTTAATATGAAGTTAAAAATAATAGATATAGACATTAACAAGCCGAAACCAAAGGCTACTATACACTATAGTGGAAAACTGGGCTTTAATATAGAGGCTATAGAATTTATGGAGCTTCAAAACCAAGGCTCGTTTTTGGTTGCTACAGACGAAGAAAAAGAAGATGTACTTTACCTGCTAGAGGAAAAAGAAGGGAAGAACACAGCTAAAGTAGCAAAGGCGGGTAATTACTACTATTTAAATGTAGGTGATGCATTTGAGACGTTAAAGTATGACTATAAAAGATATACGATAATGTTCGATATAACAAAAGATGAATACGAAGATAAAGCCGTATTCATTCTTAAAAAGAGACGTGAAATAAAACGTAAAGACAAAGATGAAAAAGAGGAGGAGCGGTAAAAAATGAAAACAGGTTGTTACTGCGAATAACAACCTGTTCAACAAAATTATTTAGTGAGAATAATTTACTACACGGCTTTACCACCAAGTGTAGGTTTCAATAAATTGTTATAACAAATATAATATATGTTCTTTAATTAACAATGTTAAAGTTACTTTAATTAAGTAACGTATTTGTTATCTCACTTGGTTGACGTTCGTCCGACCTACTATAGAAGGGCGACACATAAAACAAATGAGAAATCATGGGATATAAAATAACAAGTATTAGAATGTCAACTGGAGGTACTTCGGTTGAGCACATCACAGATGTAAAATGTATAGGCGATGGTAGTGCAAACTCCGTGCAAGAAACAGTTGCACAGGTTATTGGGTACCTAGCGAGTTACAATTATTACGTCTCCGTAGGTGGTTACACTATAGATGTAACTAAATCGAGAAGTGCCTCAGGGCATGAATACATAAAAACTAAACCAGATTCAACACAGAAAGATAACCTGTTGAGTTTGCCTCGTTTTTATTAATTGTAATTGAGAACCCTAAGCGATTTGTTTAGGGTTCTTTTTCACCGCTCCCGCAAGCCTCCCGGCTTGTGGTAATGAGATACACAATGATTGTCCTACGCAGAGATTGCTTCGTTCCTCGCAATGACGCGCGGAGATAAAAGCAATGAAACACCGATAGAAAAGCAATGAAACACCGATAGAAAAGCAATGAAACACCGATAGAAAAGCAACACGGAAAGGATAGCCGCCAAGCTACCCCGTCCGTCCACAACCCTGTCAAACATTTTCAGACAAGCGGCCACTTACTAACCAGTCGGCTATATCCATGCCGGGGGTTTGTTCTTCGGGTGGCAGGTTTTGCAGGAACTTGCCCATGCCAAAGCGGGTGGCAGGCATTTTGGCTTTCAGCATTTGCATTTTCTTTTCCCATTTGGCATAGCCGTCAATATCGGGCACCAGCATTACCTGCCTGCCATGCAGTACGCGGCATTTTTCAAGCGTCAAGCCTTCTAAGCTGCCTGCGGCTACCCAAATATGCTCGGGCATAAAGCCTTTGGCTATTACGGCGGTCTTTTCGCTTTCAACAATGGCTATTATTTCTTTACCGCCGGGGTATATCAGGTGTTCGCCAAACAGGCATTGTTGTAAGTTATATTTTGGGGTGGCGGGTAACGTGTTGCCGTTATCGCTGCCCAACACATGGGCCCCGACACTCTTTTGCGGTTTAAGCAACGTATGCGCCCAACTGATATGCGCGTAGGGTTGTTTGATCCGTTTGCCGGTATAGGGGTCGTACAGCATTATTTTGCCTGTGCGTACGTTCTCCTTGCGGTCTAACTGCCAAAATATAGTGGCGTGCGGCCAGTGTTTGGCTGTGCCTATATAATAGCTTTCTAATAGCTCATTTACGGTGCTGTTTTCAAATATGCTGCATAGGTATTCTACAAAGTCATTCTTCTCTACCCGGTTTAATGATTTTTCAAAAAGCTTTCTGGGGATGTAGTCGGGCTTGAACATTTGGGACTGCGGCTTTGGTTGCTTTGCTTTAACAGGTGTAAAGTCAGGGTTGGCGGCAAAGGATTGTTTAGGTGTAAAGTGATAGCCGCAGCTTGTTTCGCGGTCGCATTTACCTACGTGTTCGGCAAGGTGCAGGTTAGTTTCCACATCGATGTAGCGGGTAAACTTTTTAAGTACGCCACATTCAGGGCAGGTGTAACGTGATTTTTGGGTTTTGTAAGGTTGGAGGGTGTAGCGGTGTGTTGTCATGTTATTTGTTATTAGTCATTAGTCATTAGTCATTTGTCATTGGGTCATTGGTCATTGGTTGTTTAACTAATGACCAATGACTAATCAACTCTTTAAGTTGTCCGTCCGTCAAAGAGGTAAGGGCACCTGTCACGGACGGACAAGGGTTTATTGCTGGTCCTGGTTTTTTTGGGAGGCGGCTTTTAACAGCCTGTCAACCTTTTGGTGCGATATGCCCATGGCCTTACCTGTTTCGCGCAGGGTTTTGCCTTCAAGCTTGTGGGCCACGGCTTGTTCAATCAGGCTATCGCTCAGGGGTTCGCGTTTATGGCTCAGGTGCTGCCACTCCTGCCCATAGGCCACAAACTCATAACGCAAAAAGTTATGGGGCTTGGTAATGGTGCATAGGCAAATGTTTTCGGCACCATACACCTGCTCGGTATTGCGCTGCTTTATTTGTTTGAGGTAACGCAGGCTATTGTCGTTTTGGCTTTCGCCGATGGGAAACGAGCTATCGCAAAAGTTCATCAGCATTTTACTGCCCTGCAAATCATTACGGGTAATGGCCAGCGTCATATCGCGCTTCGGGGTATGTGCCAATACCAAAATGGATAGGTCGTACTTGTTTTTCAATACCTTTAAATGCTTCATCAGCGGTAAAGCATCTTTAGCCTGCTCGTTCTCGGTACCCAGGTAGGTGATATTATCAATAACGATAACCTTGGCTTTGGTTTGCACGATAGAGCGCTCTAAGGCGTGGTTCAGGTATTGGTTAAAATTGGCGAAGCCGTCGGGCATTTCCATATCGTTAAGCTGGCCACGGTACAGATCATCCCTAAAAACATAATGATCTGCAAACTCGCGGCTGTAGCGTGCTTCCAGTTGTTTTGAGGTTAGTTCGAAATCATAATACAGTACGGGTTGTGGTTCGGCTTCAAACTCAAATGGTTCAATTGGCGTACCGCGATTAATAGAGTTGGCAATTTGTACCGCAAGGATTGATTTACCTAAGTTGCTATCGGCAAATAGGATGCAGAGTTCGCCTTCGTACCAAAACTTGCCAAACAGCATTTTGGGTACCTGGTGGGTAGCGGCCTCGGCAAGCCAGGTGTTTGCACTACGTACTTTAAATAAGTCGTCGCTGTCAGCAAGGGTTTGCTGTTCGTCTTGCCATTGCTTAAACTCGGCTTGTAAGTTGGCAAACTGTTGGCGGGGATCGCCTGGTGTTTGTGGTTGGTTGTTCATGTATGGATAAGTTAAAAAATGACGGATTTTAGAAAATACCCCTCCAATAGCCTATTTATATACTAAATGGCTTTTGTTGCTGGTGCAAAGAGCAACTATGCAGGTTATGTTTGCGGTGTGGTGTCCGTCCACCATAGGTGCAGGGTCATGAGATACAGACGGACACGATTACGTTATGAATATTAATGGAGGAGGATATTCACTACAAATATAAAGAAAAATCTTTATAACAAAGAATAATCTGTAATTAATTGTAAAAATATGTCCGTTTGTAGTGTAAAGGTGAGGACAAAAGGTGGACGGACACCTACCCGCGTTAGTGATTGAAACGGATACCGGCCTTGCGCCTAAGGCTTGCAGGCGTATGAGTGAAAAGCACGGGCCGCAGGCAACGCCATAATTAGCTACTCACTAATTCACCCACCCACTCACTAATTCACTCACTCACTAATTCGCTCATTAATTCAATAACTTGTCACCTAATTTTCATAACATTAATAAAAACTATAACCATCGGTTTAAAAAATTAAATTTGCGGTTGCAAATAGAGTAACCCTTTGGAAAGAACATTAATTATAGGAACACGCGGCAGCGAACTGGCGCTATGGCAGGCTAATTTTGTTAAGGATAGCCTGGCAGATGCAGGTATCAATGCCGAGCTGAAAATTATTAAAACCCAGGGCGACCGCATACTTAATTTAAGTTTTGATAAATTAGAAGGTAAGGGCTTTTTCACCAAAGAGCTGGAAGAAGAATTATTGGCAGGCACTATTGACCTTGCGGTACATAGCCACAAGGACCTGCCTACAGAAAACCCTCCGGGACTTATCATCGCGGCGGTATCAGAACGGGAAGACCCGTCTGAATTGCTGTTGATATTGAAGGACTGTGTGGATGTTAAGCAAAAACTATCGGTTAAATATGGCGCTATTGTAGGTACATCATCCAATCGCCGTAAAGCACAATTGCTGGCTTACCGCCCTGATCTGGAGATTGAAGACCTGCGCGGTAACGTACCTACCCGTATCAATAAACTGCGCGAAGAAAACTACGACGCTATTATGCTGGCAAAAGCAGGCGTTAGCCGTTTAGGTATCGACCTGAGCGAGTTTCATGTAGAAGTGCTTACCCCTAACGAAATTGTACCCGCACCCGCGCAAGGTGTTTTAGCCATACAGATCCGCGAAAGCGATACCGAATTATTTACAGCCTTACAGATATTGAACCACCCCGATGTTGCCGAAGAACTGGCTGTGGAGCGCACAGTACTGAAAATGTTTGGCGGCGGCTGCCATTTACCTTTAGGCTGTTATTGTCGCAAAGAGGATGGCTTGTACCAGGTGTTTACATCAAAAGCCGAGGCGGGCGACGAGTTTCCCGACCGTCTGTTTTTAGAAGCACCGGTAACGGACGGACTGTCAGCAAAGGTAGTTGCGGCGTTTGATCCGGCGCGTAAGATCATTAAAAGCGTATTTATATCGCGGGAGGTATCAGACCAAAGCTATTTTAAACGCGCATTGGCAAAGCATAACGTGCAGATAGACGGGCGATCATTGATCCGCACCGTACCGGTTATTACCAAGTTAGATTCATACATACTAAAGCATATCGACTGGATATTTTTCTCCAGCAAAAACGCGGTCGACTATTTCTTCAACCTAAGCCCGCTATTACCTAAAGACGTAAAGTTTGGGGTGATGGGTGCAGGCAGCGAAGAAATGCTGCGCCGCAAAGGGCACTTTGCAGATTTCACCGGCCTGGGCAATGACTCGGCCGATGTAGCCGAAGAGTTTGCCAAAGTAGCCAATGGCACACAGGTGTTGTTCCCGGGTGCCGAAGATTCATTGAAAAGTATCCAAAAAGGTTTATCTGCCGATACCAAAGTGATAGACCTTGCAGTTTATGAAACAGTGTTGGAAGATGATGTAGAAGGCACAGGCGCCGAAGTGCTGGTATTTACCAGCCCGTCGAACGTCGATGCTTATTTTGCTGAAAATTTATTAGACCCTGGTCAGAAAGTTATTGCCATAGGTAAATCAACCGGCAAAAAATTTGATGAAATGGGCGTAAAATATACGCTGCCTTTCTCGCCCGATGAAGTCGGGCTGGCAGAGGCGGTGTTTGGGCTGTGAGCCCCCCGACCCCCTAAAGGGGGAGGAATACGGGCGCAGGATGAGATATAGAATAAATAGATACTTTAAAAAAACTCCCCCTTTAGGGGGTTGGGGGGCTGATGTTACAACGACCAAGAAGAAACCGTAAGAGTGAAGTTATCCGCCAGATGGTGCAGGAAACGCATGTTAGCGCGGCTAACCTGATCTTCCCGCTGTTTATTGTTGAGGGCGATAACCAGAAAACCGAGGTGGCGTCTATGCCGGGTATCTTCAGGTATTCGATAGATAATTTGCTGCGCGAGATAGAGAGCTGCCTGAAACTGGGTTTAAATTCTTTCGACCTGTTCCCGAACATCAGCGAAGAGCTGAAAGATAAGTACGCTACCGAAAGCCACCGCGACGAGAGTTTGTATTTACGTGCCATCCGCGAGGTAAAAAAGAACTTCCCCGAAGCTTGCGTGATCACCGATGTGGCTATGGACCCTTACAGCAGCGACGGGCATGACGGTATAGTGGAGAATGGCGAGATACTAAACGATGAAACGCTTGAGGTCTTAGGTAAGATGGCCCTGGCACATGCACGTTCAGGCGCGGATATTATTGCGCCAAGCGATATGATGGATGGCCGTGTGGGTTATATCCGTAAAACTTTGGATGATAATGGGTTTACGGGTGTGTCTATCATGTCATACTCGGCTAAGTATGCCAGTGCGTTTTACGGGCCTTTTAGGGATGCGTTAAACTCGGCCCCTAAGTTTGGCGACAAAAAGACCTACCAGATGAACCCCGCTAACCAGCGCGAGGCATTAATTGAAGCAAGATTAGACGAGGCGGAAGGCGCCGATTTTTTAATGGTTAAACCGGCATTAGCCTACCTTGACGTAATAAAATTAATAAAAGACAATACCGAGCTACCCGTAGCAGCCTACAACGTAAGCGGCGAATACGCCATGCTGAAAGCGGCTGTACAAAAAGGCTGGCTGAACGAGCAGCGCGCGGTAACTGAAGTGTTAACCAGCATCCGCCGTGCAGGCGCTACCGCGATATTAACGTATCACGCTAAAGAGGTGCTGGAGAATGGGTGGCTGTAAGCCAGTCCATAGTCGATGGTCAATAGTCCATAGACTTTTAAATATTAAGGTATAATATAACAAAATAAACTATGGACCATGGACTATGGTCTATCGACTAAAATTATGTTAGATAGTATTAAAAAGATGTTTTCGGGTGAGGATGATGTGCCGGTAAATACTACGGGTAAACCTGATATCAGCAGGGAAAAATCTGCCGAACTGTATGCTAAGGCTAAGACGTTTTTTCCGGGTGGGGTTAACTCGCCGGTTAGGGCGTTCAAGTCGGTTTATGGTACACCGCTATTTATAAAAAAGGGTGACGGCAGCCATATCTGGGACGCGGACGATAACGAGTTTATTGATTTCTGCTGTTCGTGGGGGCCGCTTATCCTGGGCCATAACCATCCAAAAGTTAAAGAGAAGGTAATTGAGGTGATGCAAAACGGTATGTCTTTCGGTGCGCCAACAGCGCTGGAGAACGAGCTGGCAGAGCTGATCCTCAAAAACAATAAATTTATACAAAAGCTGCGTTTTGTAAGCTCGGGAACAGAAGCGGTCATGTCGGCTATCAGGCTGGCCCGTGGTTGTACTAAACGCGACAAGATCTTAAAATTTGAAGGCTGTTATCATGGCCACTCAGATTCGTTATTGGTTAAAGCAGGCTCGGGCCTGGTTACTTTTGGCGAAACATCGTCGGCAGGTGTACCTAAATCCTTTGCTGACGAGACCATTGTTGTCGGCCTTAATGATACCGAAGCATTACAAAAAGCATTTACCGAATTTAAAGACCAGATAGCCGCGGTAATTATTGAACCGATACCGGCAAACAATGGCTTGTTATTGCAAACCAAAGAGTATTTACAATCGCTTCGCGAGATCTGCACGGCAAATGGAACATTATTGATCTTTGACGAGGTGATCTCGGGTTTCCGTGTAGGGTTTGAAGGCGCTGCCGGTTATTATGATATCAAGCCGGATATTATAACCTACGGCAAGATCATAGGTGGCGGTTTACCGGTGGGTATGTACGGCGCGTCGGCAGAGATCATGGGGCATATCTCGCCTGACGGCGGCGTTTACCAAGCGGGTACATTGTCAGGCAACCCGGTTGCAATGGCTGCGGGTATAGCGCAGTTAACCGAGTTACTGCGTATGGGCTTTTACAAAGACCTGCATAAAAAGACCGAAGAGTTTACCGAAGCCATCCAGCGATTTGCCACAGCGCGCAGTTATAAGTTTAAGGTGTTTAGTATTGGCTCGATATTTTGGTTTGCTTTCACAGGTAAAGAAACCATCAGTACCGCCGAAGAAATAGACCCCACCAGTATGGAAAAATTCAAAGTATTGCACCGCGAACTGATTAACCGCGGCATATATTTAGGCCCGTCTGGCTATGAGGTTGGTTTTATATCATCGGCACATACCAAGATTGATTTAGAGAAAGCTAAAAGAGCTATATTTGATAGTCTGGATTTAGTATTTAAAAAATAAAGCAGTTATGAAAAGGTCGCTTGTCATATTTTATTCGCTAATTATTTATGCAGTTGCACAATTAATATGGTGGGGGTACCAATTGGTTAGCCTGCAACATAATAAGCTGGGTATGATATTAAGTGAGGGCTCGATGTTTGTAATTGTACTTTCATTTGGGGCTTATTATCTGCATCGCTCTATAAATCGCGAACAAAAACTGCAGGAACAAAAAAAGAACTTCCTGCTATCGGTAACGCACGAGCTTAAATCGCCTCTGGCATCAATTAAGCTATTGTTGCAAACCATTCAAAAAAGAGACCTTACCAAAGCTCAGATCCTTGACTTTATTAATAAGTCATTATTAGATATCGAACGCCTGGATGATATGGTAGAGAACATGCTGCTGGCATCAAAAATTGATAACCGGTCGTACACTTTTCCCAAAGCAGACTTTAGTTTATCAGTATTGGTTGACAGTATTGTAAACCGCCTGCAGATCAGTAAGTGCGATGGTAACCAGCAGATCATTAATGCGGAGATCGAACCTAAAATACAAATAACCGGCGATAAGTTCGCGCTGACATCAGTGGTAACCAACCTGGTTGAAAATGCCATTAAATATTCTAAGCCCTGCGAAACGGTAGATGTTAAGCTGTTCTCGAAAGATGGCAGGATCCACCTACAGGTTGCCGATCATGGTATTGGCATAGCCGATGAAGAAAAAAGCCGTATTTTCGAAAGATTTTACCGGGTTGGCAGTGAGGATACCCGGAATACTAAAGGTACCGGCCTGGGCCTGTTCATTGTAAAACAAGTACTGGATAAGCATGAGGCAAGCATCAGGGTCAAAGACAATCGCCCTGAGGGAAGCATATTTGAGGTTGTTTTTGGA
>JAQBOP010000256.1 GCA_028287975.1 Mucilaginibacter sp.
CGGCATAACCAGGGCTACACAAGATAGATCATCCGTCAACGTATCAACGTATGTCTTCTTTCGCACTGCAAATTTATTGAAAAATATTGTTCAAATCACTTGCTTTGTATGACAGTACCTCGCGCCACATTTTTTGTACGTCTGCATTAGTGTGAGCTTTTTTCATGGCTTGTTCTGATTTCCACTCAAAAATTTCAACTATTGTTCCGTCTTTGGTTTCTAATATAAATGATTCTTTGTCTGTTACCAGCCCTGCTTCTTTTAACGAAGGCACGTACTTTTTAATAAGCGTTCGTAACGCCGCTTCTTTACCCGGCATCGGCTTATAGGCAACTATTGCTACTCGTCCCATATCTCTTTTTTGTTGCATTTTTTTTGCAAATTTACGAATTTTAAAGCTATTTTTATGTTAACTTATCAATAAATATAACATTTTGTTGCGTTTATTGCTTAATAAAGACTTTTCAATGATTTTTAAAAATGACAACTAACCTCTAAATTTATAGCTTATCCGGCGCTGTACTTCCCATATCGGTAGTGTAAGCTTGATTTTACAAATTTTAAAACTCTGTGAGCGCTTGTTGGTTAGAGATAAAACAAATAACCATTATGGCAAAAAGTGTTGCAGATCAATTGGTAGAAATGCTGGTAAATGCCGGTATTAAAAGGATCTACGCTGTAACCGGCGATAGTTTAAATGAAGTTAACGACGCTGTAAGGCGCGAAGGCAGCATACAATGGGTACACGTTCGGCATGAAGAGGTAGGAGCATTTGCCGCAAGTGCCGAAGCCCAATTGAACGGGTTTGCCTGTTGTGCAGGCAGCAGCGGCCCGGGCCATGTTCATTTAATTAACGGGTTGTATGACGCGCATAAATCAGGGGCGCCGGTAATTGCTATCGCATCGACCGTATTGAGTACCGAGTTTGGTACTGATTATTTCCAGGAAACCAATACCATAAAATTATTTGATGATTGCAGCCATTATAACCAAATGGCTACTACACCTGCGCAGTTCCCGCGGATGTTGCAAGCAGGGATCCAACATGCTTTACATAAAAAGGGAGTAGCAGTAATTGGCTTGCCCGGCGACCTGACCAAAATGGATGCCGATGAAGGCATTTCATCAACACAAAATTACAACCCGGTAGCGGAAGTACGTCCGTCCGCAAAAGACCTCGAACAATTGGCGACACTGATGGACAAGCATAAAAAAATAACCATCTTTTGCGGTATCGGCGCAGCCGATGCCCATGATGAAGTAGTGCTTTGGCTGATAAGCTAAAGGCTACTGTTGGTTATTCGTTTAAAGGTAAAATGAGTATCCAGTATGATAATCCTAACGAAGTTGGCATGACGGGCTTATTAGGCTTGCCATCAGCTTATCACAGCATGCACGAGTGCGACCTGTTGATCTTGTTGGGAACCGATTTTCCGTATGCGCAATTTATGCCGCCGAAGTGCAAAATTGTGCAGGTAGATATTAAGCCTGAACGATTGGGCCGTCGCGCGAAGGTTGATGTAGGTTTATGCGGATCGGTAAAAGATACTTTGACAGCCCTGTTGCCGTTGGTCGCCCAAAAAACTGACGATAGCTTCTTAAAAGCCCAGCTTGAGCTTTACGCCAAAGTTAAAGAGCAAATGCAAAGCTATGTGGACGATGGCGGCGAAACAGATAAGATCCACCCTGAAATGGTAGCAGGGATATTAGATGAGTTGGCGACGAATGATGCCATATTTACGGTAGATACCGGTATGTCGTGCGTATGGGGTGCGCGTTATATTAAAGCTACGGGTAAGCGTGAAATGCTGGGATCGTTTAACCATGGATCAATGGCTAATGCTATGCCGATGGCGATAGGCGCGGCGCTTGCCTGCCCTGACAGGCAGGTAATTGCCATGTGTGGCGACGGCGGCATCTCCATGTTGCTGGGCGACCTGGCTACCATAGCTCAATATAAATTGCCGGTTAAGATCATCATATTCAATAACCGGTCATTAGGCATGGTAAAGTTAGAAATGGAAGTCGCGGGCCTGCCCGACTGGCAAACCGATATGGTAAACCCGGATTTCGCACTGGTAGCGCAGGCCATGGGCATAAAAGGCATGACGGTAACAGAACCCACAGATGTTAAAAGTACGTTACAGGAAGCCTTAAGTTTTAACGGCCCGGTATTGGTAAATATAATGACCGACCCTAACGCCTTAGCCATGCCGCCAAAAATTGAATTTGAACAGGTAAAAGGGATGGCACTATCCATGACCAAACTGGTGCTAAACGGCAGGATGGAAGAGGTGTTGGATACCCTCAAATCAAATTATAAGCATTTGAAGGAGGTTTTATAGACTATAGTCTTGAGTCCGGAGTCTTATGTCGAAAGTCAAATTAGACTTAGGACTCCAGACTTAGAACTTAAGACTTAAACTTCCGCCACCACCCTGAATTATACGCTCCGTTAACCTCCGTAGGTTTACCCGGCTCGGGTACAAAGAGTTCTATTTTTTTGTCGATGGCGTATTGTTGTAGCCGTTCTATCGGCTCAAACCAATCGTGCAGAGCCAGGTTAAAAGTGCCCCAGTGTATGGGCATCATGAGTTTGGCATTGAGTTGCAGGAACGCGTTCGATGCATTGTCAGGACCCATGTGGATATCGGGCCAATATTGGCCGTAGGCGCCTATTTCAAGTATGGCCAAATCAAACGGGCCAAAGGCTTCGCCGATATCTTTAAATCCCGGGAAATACCCCGAATCAGCTCCAAAGAAAATATTATGCTTGCTGCCTTTTATCACAAATGACGACCATAAAGTTTCATTCCTGCCAAAGATCCCCCTGCCCGAAAAATGCCGTGCCGGCGTGGCGGTTATCACGCAATCATGGTCTATCATCGCGCTATCGCCCCAATCCAGCTCGGTAATATAATTTTTAATGATGCCAAAGCTTTCTAAATGTTTGCTTACGCCTAACGAGCAGTAAAACGGAATGGTGGTCCCCGCAAAAAATTGGATGGTCGCTTTATCCAAATGGTCATAATGGTCATGCGATATAATGATGGCATCCAATGGTGGCAGTTCGCTTAGTTTTATGGGCGGATCAAAAAAACGTTTGGGCCCCATAAATTGGATAAATGATACGCGCTGGCTCCAAACCGGGTCGGTTAATATGGTATGTCCGTCAATCTCGATCAATAAACTCGAGTGCCCAACTAATGTGATCCTTAAGCCGCTTTTTGGCGGTGTCTGGTATATGGTGGTGTCTGTTTTAAATGGCCCTAATGTTTTTTTGGGGACAACCTCGGCTTTATTGGTAGCGTATGCCCTCATCAGCGGAATAATATCGCCGGGTTTGACCTCGCCGGTAGGTATCGGGTTTAAAAATTTTCGGCCTTGTTTTCTTGATGCAAATATGCCCATGGATAAAATGTCTTATCAGATGAATGCAACAACGCTATAATTGTTGCATCTTATTTATTAAAAAAATTAATAGCCCGGTCACAAAAATCCTGTAGGTGAGCCGGTAGTGTATCCATAGCGTAAGGGTGCGAGCCGCCAAAAGTATGGTCGCCATTTTTAATGATGGAGAGTTCGGCGTTGGGTTGCGCTTTCTTTAACTGCTCGGCATGGTTAAGCGGTACGGTTTTATCTTCGTCGCCATGTACGATCAGCCAGGGTTGGGTTATGGTTGCCGCTTTGGCTAAAATATCAAACCGGGCGGGGTGTTTTTCAAGGTCGTCAAGCAGCGATGCTTTTAGCGGCATTTGCTGGTTGGTACGGCTATTTAGCATGTACATGATCCCTTGCAAGCGCCACTGCTCCTCGGCAGCTTTGGGCCATAGGTTATAAAACGTGGCTAACGACGCCATGCTTACCAGTTTCCTGATGCGCTTATCCTCGGCAGTTTTTAGGATGCTAATGCCGCCGCCCATGCTATGCCCGATCAGGTAAACCCCATCAGCACGTGGTATGGCCGAGCCATTGCAGGCAAAGTCGATAACGGCGGTCAGGTCGTCCAGTTCGATAGAAAAAGTATTATCGCTAAAGGCTATCAGGTCGGTAAAATCTACGGGGTTATCGGGCGTTGTACCGTTATGGCTAAAGTTAAACTTTAAATAGCGGTAGCCATTTTGGGCAAAGTAGTTTGCTACAAGGTTATGCGTACCCCAGTCTTTAAAACCTTTAAATCCGTGGGCGAAGATCACCAGCGGGGCGTCTTTAAATTTATCGTCGTAGGTAAGGTCCATCAACATGCCCCTGCCCTTGGCGCCCGATAGCATGAAATATTCTTTTTTGATCATTGTGGATTAGTCAATATTACCACAATCAGCAACGTCAACCAAATTATAGATCATTTTTATACGCAGTTGTTACAGCCCCCTCTAAATGGCGAAGCCTTCATGAACACAAAAAGCAACAATTCGTGAATAATCTCCCCCGGTTGGGGAGACTTTGAATTGCTTAAAAAAGCCCTCCCTACCGGGGAGGGTTGGGTGGGGCTACATACCACCACGCCCACCATATCAATACCGGCTGTAATAACAAACGCAGCCAGGCAACCAAAGGGGTAACGGTAAACGTACCTAAATTAACTGGGGCATCGATGATCATTTGGATATGTACGGGCAAAAAAGCTATCAGCATTAAACAAATACCTGCGGCGGCAAAGGGGCGGGTTTGTTTAAAGGCAAGCAATAATCCAAAGCAAATTTCGAGTATGCCCGACGTATAATTGACAAATACGGGAAAAGGAATATATTGCGGAATTATGCGGATGTATGACGCAGGGTTACGAAAATGATTAACTCCCGCATATATGTAGCCGATTATGAGAATCAGCAGACTTGCCTTTTTTAGCATTTTTGTAAATTTGATGCCATTTTGTATGGTTTAGTTACGTTTTTTGCTGTTAAACAGATGTTTCAATACAAACAGCGCAGTTATTTATAAGCATTCTAAATACCACTGTATGACAAAGGTTTGACATTGGTTGTAGTTCAAGATGCTATTTTTGTTGGGTCAAATTTAAAAATGCTTTGAAGTATTTAAAGGTAATAGCTTTTACGCACAAACAGATTGAGTTGAAGGAACTGGGGAAGTTGGTGATCTGTGAGGAGAACTTAACGGATAAGCTCCACGAGGTGAAAGCCGAATTTGACATATCCGAACTATTTTATGTTGCCACCTGCAACCGTGTAGAGTTTGTAATGCTTACCTCGCAGGTTGTTGATAAAGCATTTGCCAAAAAGTTTGTTGAAAAATTAAACATTGGCCTTTGCTCAAACCACATGGGCATTTTTGTTGACGCGGCATCTATTTACGAAGGCCGCGAAGCACTAAATCACCTGCTGCGAATGTCGTGCTCATTAGAAAGCCTGATAGTAGGCGAGAAAGAAATTCTTGCCCAACTGCGAAAGGCGTACGACAGCAGCCGCGAGGCAGGCCTCACCGGCGATGGTTTACGAATGTTTATGAATTGTGTCGTCAAAACAGCTAAAGAGGTTTACACACATACCAACATCTCAAAAAATCCCATCTCGGTAGTATCCCTGGCCTACCGCAAGCTTAATGATCTTAGGCTATGTTCAAACGCCCGCATCCTCATCATCGGCGCAGGCGAAACCAACCAAACAATTTCAAAATATCTTCAAAAACATAAGTTCAGCAATTTCGCGGTGTTTAACCGTACGCTGTCAAAAGCGCAAAAACTGGCTACCGATCTTAACGGCGAAGCCTTTACGCTTGATGCTTTAAAAGATTATAACAAAGGTTTTGATGTGATCATTACCTGCACATCGGCAACCGAGCCGATCATTACCCCCGAGATCTACGCCTCTTTACTGAACGGCGAAACCAGCAAAAAGACCATTGTCGACCTGGCTATCCCTAATGATACCGCGCCCGAGGTTTTAGAGCAGTTCCCGGTTAACTTTATCGAGGTATGCTCATTAAACGAGGTTGCCAAACGTAATTTGCAGGAACGCTACCAGGAGCTTACCCACGCCGAGCAGATCATTGAAGAAAACATAGCCG
>JAQBOP010000264.1 GCA_028287975.1 Mucilaginibacter sp.
CGGGTGTAGGCTCTGCAAGTATATTTGGTGGTATTAAAGATTACTCTATGCGTGTTTGGCTAAATCCGGGTCAGATGGCAACCTACAAAATCACTCCCGCCGAAGTAATGGCTGCTATACAGGACAAAAACCTGGAAGCAGCGCCGGGTAAATTGGGTGTACAGAGCAATGAAGCATTTGAGTATGTAATTAAATATAAAGGTAAGCTTACCAAGCCCGAGGAATATCAAAACATTGCTATCCGCGCAAATGCAGATGGTTCTGTATTGCATTTAAAAGATGTGGCACGTGTTGAACTGGGCGCTTACAGCTATGGCAGTGTGAACCATTTAAACGGGCATGACGGTATTACTATTGGTATAGTACAATTGGCAGGCTCGAACGCCAACGAAATTCAGATAGCCATTGATAAGTTAATGGTGAAATTGTCAAAGGATTTCCCGGCAGGCATTAAATATGACCAGTTTTATCGTACCAAAACCGACCTTGATGAGTCAATCAACCAGGTTGAGCACACGTTAGTCGAGGCTTTCATACTTGTATTTATCGTAGTGTTCCTGTTCCTGCAAGATTTCAGATCGACATTGATCCCGGCTATTGCGGTTCCGGTTGCTATTATAGGTACGTTTTTCTTCATGAACCTGTTCGGTTTCTCGGTTAATCTTTTAACCTTGTTCGCACTGGTACTCGCCATAGGTATTGTGGTGGATGATGCCATTGTAGTGGTCGAGGCGGTACACGCCAAGATGGAGCATAACCCGGGCCTTAGCCCAAGGGCGGCAACTACCGAGGCAATGCATGAAATAACAGGCGCTATTATATCTATCACGCTGGTTATGGCCGCTGTGTTTTTACCGGTTAGCTTTATGACGGGTTCAACGGGCATCTTTTACAGGCAGTTTGCGCTGACCATGGCTATAGCTATCATGATATCGGCTGTTAACGCCTTAACCTTAAGCCCGGCTTTGGCTGCGTTGTTCTTAAAGAATAAACATACTGAGGATGGCCACGAAGCACCGAAAAAAAGCTTCACAGAGAAGTTTTATGCAGGCTTTAACGGCAGTTTTAACTATATGACCGATAAGTACATCGGTGGGGTAAAGGTTCTTATCCGTAATAAATGGGTGAGCATGTCCGGGCTTGCGCTGATAGTTGTTGCTACGGTTTACATGGTAGGCACAACAAAGTCTGGTTTTATTCCGACCGAGGATCAGGGCTTTGTCGCTATCGCCGTTTCATCACCATCAGGAACTTCATTAGCCAATACCAGTAAAATAATCAACCAGGCCGAAAAAGAGTTGAGAGCTATGCCATCAGCAAGATTTGTGATGGCGTTGTCCGGCTTCAACTTTTTAACGCTATCCAACAGCCCGTCAGCGGGTCAGATCTTCCTTTTGTTAAAACCTAATAAAGACAGGGGAGCCGTTAAAAATATTGATGATATACAAAATATAATAAGAGGAAAATTGGCTGCCATATCAAACGGTACCTTCTTCGTATTCAGTTTCCCCACCGTACCTGGATTTACTAACGTTGAAGCCATGGACGTGGTGCTGCAGGATAAAACCAATGGCAGGCTTGATAAGTTTAGCGGCATTGCTAATAACTTTATCGGCAAGCTGATGCAGAAAAAGGAGATCGCCTTTGCCTTTACTTCTTATAAAGCAGATTACCCCCAATTGCAATTAGAAGTTAATGACGAGAAAGCTAACCAGTTAGGCGTAAATGTTAAAGACATTCTGCAAACCATGCAGGCTTACTTTGGTACAGCCCAGGCATCAGACTTTAACCGTTTTGGTAAATATTACCGTGTAATTGTACAGGCAGACATCGCCGATCGTACCGACCCTGCATCTATCGACCGTGTATTCGTGAAAAACAAAGCCGGCGAAATGGTCCCTATCAATACACTGGTAAAATTAACCCGCGTTTATGGTTCAGAAACAGCGTCAAGGTATAACCTGTTTAACTCTATCGAAGTAAATGCGATACCTAAACCGGGCTACAGCTCAGGCGATGCGATCAGGGCTATTGAAGAAACCGCAAAAGAGCAATTACCATCAGGTTTTGCTTATGAGTTCTCCGGGCAAACCCGCGAAGAGATCAGTTCAGGCGGACAGTCAACCATCGTGTTCCTGATGTGTTTGATCTTTGTTTACTTCCTGTTATCGGCACAATATGAAAGCTATATATTGCCATTGGCGGTAATATTATCTATCCCTACAGGTATTTTTGGTGTGTTTGTGGTATTGGGTTTAACCGGTATCGAAAACAACATCTATGTACAGGTAGCATTGATCATGCTTATAGGGTTGCTCGCTAAAAACGCCATCCTGATCGTCGAGTTTGCGATACAGCGCCGCAGGGCAGGGCATGACCTTGTAGCGTCGGCTATTGAGGCTGCCAAATTAAGGGTGCGCCCCATCGTCATGACCTCACTGGCATTCGTGTTCGGTTTGTTCCCGATGAGTATCGCTACCGGCCCGTCAGCGCAAGGTAACCACTCCATCAGTATCGGTGCCGCAGGCGGGATGGTATCCGGTGTATTGTTAGGTTTATTTATTATCCCGGTATTGTTTGTGATCTTCCAGCATCTGCAGGAAAAAATAACAGGTGTGCCTTTTGCATTGGATAATGAAAATGACGACCATCATCATGTAAATGGCGTGCGTGTACCGGCCATTGAAAAAACAGAACTGGTATAATTTAAAATACTTACAGAAATGAAAACTTATAGATATACATACCTTTTGATGATGACTTTACTGGCGCTTGGCGCCTGTAAAGTATCAAAAGATATAAAAACACCGCAGGCAGCATTGCCCGCGACTTTTAGAAATGCCGCCACAACAGATACTACCAGCATAGCTGACATTCCGTGGAAAAACTTCTTTACTGATGCCGAATTGCAAAAACTGATAGACAGCGCCATCATAAAAAATTATGATATGCAACTGGCTGTTAAAAATATTGAATCGGCACAGTTATTGGTTAAACAGGTAAAATGGAACAATGTACCTACAGTTGCCTTAAATGTAACAGCCAGTACCAGCCGCCCGTCAGACAATAGTCTGAACGGCTTAAGCCTGAGCACTGCCGGTGTAACTACCAAACACATCGAAGACTACAGCGCCAATTTAGAACTTTCATGGGAGGCTGATATCTGGGGTAAGATCCATAACCAGAACAAAGCCGCGTTAGCCGCTTATTTGCAAACTAACGAAGCCAAAAAAGCGATCCAAACCAATATTGTTGCCAGTGTATCGCAGGGCTATTATAACCTGTTGATGCTTGACGCACAACTGCAAACCGCGCAAAATAACGTAAAACTGAATGACAGCACATTGCGGATCATTAAGCTGCAATACGATGCCGGGCAGGTAACTCTATTAGCTGTGCAACAGGCAGAGGCGCAACAACAAGTCGCTGCCGGGCTTATCCCGCAGTTTGAGCAAAACATAGCTTTGCAGGAAAACGCGCTGCGCATACTAACCGGCGAATTGCCTGACAGGATCGAGCGCAGTAAAAAGTTAAATGATATTGCTTTTGCTGATAATTTATCAGCCGGGCTGCCATCAGCATTAATAAGCCGCAGGCCTGATGTTAAAAGCAGCGAACTTGCGCTTAACATTGCCAATGCCAACGTAGGCATTAACCAGGCAGAAATGTATCCCGCTTTGCGGATCACTGCCCAGGGTGGCGTGAACTCATTTAAAGCAAGCAACTGGTTCAATGTACCTGCTTCATTGTTTGGCATTGTATCGGGCAGTGTTTTACAGCCTTTGTTAAATCATAAAGAATTGAAAACTAATTTCGAGATTGCCAAGATCGATCGTGAAAAAACAGTGATACAATTCAGGCAAACCGTATTGAATGCTGTTGGCGAGGTATCAGACGCTTTGGTGAAGATAGACAAGTTAAAAAGCGAGCAGGATATTGCAGCTAACCGGGTAAATACTTTGCAAAAAGCTACCAGCAACGCTAACCAGTTATTTAAAAATGGCCTGGCTAATTACCTGGAAGTAATAACTGCGCAAGGCAATGTTTTACAAAGCGAATTAGAGCTGGCTTCTATAAAAACAGAACGCCTTAATGCAGTTGCAGAATTATATCGCTCGCTTGGCGGGGGCTGGAAATAATGTAATCAATGATTTACGCATTGTAATAAATCATTTACACAATTTTAGCTGTTTTTCCTAAGATTATTAAGGTTTTGTTTGGAATTTGAATACTTTTAGCTCCGCAATATTTTGCGGAGCTAAAACAAAACCAACAAACCCTAACTACAAATGAAATTAAGATTATTCAGCTTTTTAAGCGTCGCTTTATTAACCCTGGCTGCAGGTGTTGGTATAGCTAATGCGCAGGTAAAACCGCGCATTTTGGTTTTTAAAAAGACACAGGGCTATCACCACGGCTCGATCCCCCTTGCTGCTCAAGCAATTATTAAACTGGGACAAGAAAACGGATTTTTAGTTGATACCACTACCGATGCCGCTAAAATAGAAGAGAGTAATTTGAAAAAATATACTGCTCTTGTTTTTGCCAGCACAACCGGTAACTTACTAAACGCCAATCAACAAGCCGACCTTGAACGTTACATTCAGGCGGGGGGTGGCTTTGTCGGCATCCATGCGGCTGCTGATGCCGAGTACAACTGGCCATGGTATGGCAGAATGGTGGGTGGCTATTTTGCACACCACCCTGCACAGCAAATGGCTACTTTAACTGTAGTCGATAAAAACTTTATAGCTACCAAAATGCTTCCGACCGAATGGAAAAGGAAGGACGAATGGTACCACTATAAAACGGTAGCTAAAGACATCCACGTTTTAATAAACCTGGAAGAATCATCACTTAAATATAATCCAAACGGTGGCGATGATGCTTATAAAATGGGTGCCAGCCATCCAATAGCCTGGTATCATGAATTTGAAGGCGGCAGGGTGTTTTATACCGGCCTTGGCCATACCGACGAATCGTACAGCGATCCATTGTTTTTACAGCACTTGTTGGGCGGCATTAAATATGCTATTGGTAAAAATCTTCCGTTAAACTATGCCAAGGCTAAAAGCCAGCGCGTGCCTGACGAGGATCGTTTTAGCAAAAAAAGATTGGTAAACGGCACCTTTGACGAGCCTACCGAAATGACCATTTTGCCAAACCTTGATGTTTTGGTAGTACAGCGTAAGGGTGAATTTATGTTGTATAACCACATCACAAAAAAGGTTTCAAAAGCGGGCTATCTGAACGTATACCACCACACGCTTAAAGTTAAAGGTGTAAATGCCGAAGAAGGCTTATTAGGCGTTCAGGCTGATCCTGATTTTATTACTAATCACTACATATACACTTATTACAGCCCTGCTGATACTTCAGTTAACCGATTGTCGCGCTTTACGTTTGTAAACGGCAAGGTGGATATGAAGAGTGAGAAAGTTATTATACAGGTAAAAACCATGCGCGAGATCTGCTGCCATACCGGTGGGTCAATAGCATTTGGTAAAGACCATATCCTTTTTGTTTCGCAAGGCGATAATACAACACCGTTTGACGAGCCTAACGAAGGCAGAGGCAAAAACCCGCCGAACTCTTATTCATATTCGCCGCTGGATGACCGTCCGGGTTTTGAGCAATATGACGACAGGAGAGGATCTGGTAATAGTAATGACCTGCGCGGAAAGATCTTACGTTTAAAGATCCACCCTGATGGCAGCTATACCATACCTGAAGGCAACCTGTTCCCTAAGGGAATGGAAAAAACCCGTCCCGAAATTTACGTAATGGGTAACCGTAATCCTTATAGAATCTCTGTTGATAAAAAGACCGGCTTTTTATACTGGGGTGAAGTTGGCCCGGATGCCAGCAATGATAGCTTAGAAACACATGGCCCGCGTGGTTATGACGAAATTAACCAGGCCCAAAAAGCAGGCAACTTCGGTTATCCGTATTTTGTAGGCGACAATTATCCGTACAGGGAATATGATTACGCAACAGGTAAAGTAGGCGCGGCGTTTGATCCTAACCACGTTATCAATAATTCAAGAAACAATACCGGTTTAAGAGAATTGCCGCCTGCGCAACCTGCGTTTATCTGGTATCCTTATGGTGATTCGCCACAGTTCCCTGAATTGGGTTCAGGCGGCCGTACAGCTATGGCCGGCCCGGTTTATCACTCAGAAGACTTTAAAAATAAGGACGCGTTACCTGCTTATTATAACAACAAGCTATTTATCTACGACTGGATAAGAGGATGGATAAAAGCGGTAACTATGGGCCCTGATGGTAAATACCAGTCGATGGAGCCATTTGTAAACGACATTAAGTTTAGCTCGATGATCGATATGGAGCTTGGTCCTGACGGTAAGATCTACGCGTTAGAATATGGCAATGGCTGGTTCCAGAAAAATGGCGATGCCGGTTTATCAAGGATAGAATATAACGCGGGTAACCGTGCGCCACATGTTGCCGGTATTACAGCTGATAAAACTTATGGTGGTTTACCTTTAAAAGTAACCTTGTCGGTTAAAGCGACCGATCCTGAAAATGATAAAATGACCTATACCTGGAATTTGGGTAACGGCATTAAAAAGATCACCGCAAAACCATGGTTAGTTTACACATATCCAAAGGCAGGTACTTACAAAGCATCTGTAACGGTAAAGGATATTAAACTGGCCGCAAATACCAGCAAGCAGGTAATTATTGCCGCCGGCAGCCTGGATGAGCCTATCGATCCGTCAACACCGTTTGCTGCGGGTAGAGCGTTAATGCAGTCGATGGATTGCAAATCATGCCATAAAACAGATCAGAAAGTTATAGGCCCCGCGTTTGTAGATGTGGCAAACAAATACAAGAAAAACAAAGAAACCTATACCGCGCTTACCAATAAAATAACAAATGGCGGTACAGGTGTTTGGGGTGATGTAACCATGCCTGCCCACCCGAGCTTAAAACCGGATGAAGCCAAACAAATATTAGACTGGATATTTTCTTTAAAGAAAAACTAATTATATCCGGCCAACAATATAAAAAATGCCGAAGTGGGTAACCATTTCGGCATTTTTTATATAAAATTATTTTAAGTTATTGCTTTAACAACTTATCCAAATCAGGATATACATATTTGCTGGCTCCCTGGCTATTATTATTAACAATCTTTCCTTCTTGATTTAATAAATAATAATGCGGAATAGCAGTAACATTATATGCTTTGCAAACAGGATGCTTTGTCCAACCTTCGGCATGCAGATTAATCCCGGTTAGCTTTAAGTTTTTAATGCTTTCCTTCCATTGCTTTTCGTCCGAGTCTACGCAGATATTTACAAATACAATATTTTTGTCTTTATACCTTTCATGTAGAGAAGGAACCTCGTTTTTAATGGCATATACACAAGGGCCACATCCTACACCCCAAAAATCTATATAAACATTTTTGCCTTTAAAATCACTTAGTGAAACAGTTTTACCTTCTTCATTTTTTAACGTAAACACAGGTGCCGGGCTACCGGGTTTAAGTCGTTGTATGTTAGCATAAAATGTTTTAAGAGTGTCTCCATAATAAGTTGTTTTTACTTTAGTGATAAAGTCCTTGTAAACTTCAGTTGCATCAGCAAAAGGATAAAATTGAAAATCAAGCATAATTGATTTGGTTACAAACCATTCACGCATTTCTGTATTAACCAAGGTGCTCAAGCCTGAATAATAGTCTCTTTGCGAACTCGATAACGCAGTGTATGTACTGCCTTTATGTGTTTCAATAACTGTTGGGGGGTATCTGACATAGTCAAATAAAAAATTGCGATAGTTCGAGCTGATTTTAAAGTATTCTTCAGATTCAACCTTATAAGGTTTATATTTTTTGTTTTCTGTCAACCATGATGTCAGGCCTGGTTTATCTAAAGTTTTTTTTAAAAAAAGCTCATACTTTGGCAGCAGTTGTTGCGACCATAACAACTTAGTATAATCAAAATAAATATCTACTACCATTTTCGGCGTAACAACAGAAGTGTCGCCTGATAAAAGGTAATTCATTTCTGCATTATAAAAATCATTGATCTCTTCAAATTTCGCCGAATCAGTTTTTTGCGGCTCATATATGCCCTGGCGCATTCCGTTACTTTTTTGAGAAAATAATCGCTGCTTAAAAGCTTTTTGAAATTCTGTTGCTCTTAAAGGGTTCGGGGTTTTGATTGCAAGCGTGCCATCAAAGTTATTAGCATCCCATTCAAGTTCAACAGTATCTTTTGCTTTCAGCGGTAAAATAATACCTGTTCCGGTTTCAAGATATATCTCTTTAATCGGAGCGTCTATTCTTATCTTTTTTGAAAAATTACCGTCCTTGTCAATTGTAATGGAGGCTACAGCAAAATCAAGATAATTGTCAGAGCCATAATCTAAAAACTCGCTATTGTTGTTTTTGATATGGCCCTTTATTAAAGCGTATTCTACGGGGGTCGTAACTGTTTTTTGAGCAGTGGCTGACAGGCTTAATAGCATTGCAATTATTAATGCATAGTGTTTCATAAGTGGTTTTGGTTTTAGGTTTGAAAACAGAATATTAGGTTTATGTTTTACAATATTAAAGTAAAATAGTTTAAACATAAAAAGTCGGATTGCTGGTTCGCACTTTTTTAACATCATTTAACTTATTGACGCAAAATTACTTCTGTTGTATTGTAAAACCATTCTTTAATTTCTATTGTATTATAACTAACAAGGGATAGAATTATGAGCCTGGAAAAATATGCTGAGAAGAGGGATTTTACCAAAACGGCTGAACCTAAAGCCGGTCTTAGTAAGGATAAAGATCATTTAATGTTTGTCATACAGAAGCATGACGCATCCAGGCTGCATTATGATTTCAGGCTGGAGATGGATGGCGTATTAAAAAGTTGGGCCGTGCCAAAAGGTCCGTCTACAGACCCCAAAGTAAAACGGCTGGCTATGATGGTCGAAGATCACCCGTTCGATTACCGCAATTTTGAAGGCATTATCCCAAAAGGCGAATATGGCGGCGGTACAGTAATTGTATGGGACGAGGGTACTTATGAACCTATAGAAGAAATTAAAGGCAAAAAGGCACAGGAAAAACACCTGTTGCAGCAGCTCAAATCAGGCTCGGTTAAAATTAAGCTGCATGGTGAAAAGCTGGAGGGTGAATTCGCACTGGTAAAAACCCATGGTATGGGTGAAAATGGCTGGCTACTGATTAAGCATAATGATGATTTTGCGTCAAAATCAGACATCACCAAAAAAGATAAATCAGTACTGTCCGGCAAAACCATCGAAAAGATGGAGAACACCAGCGAAAAGGTTTG
Organism: Mucilaginibacter sp.; assembly: GCA_028287975.1. Lineage (GTDB taxonomy): Bacteria > Bacteroidota > Bacteroidia > Sphingobacteriales > Sphingobacteriaceae > Mucilaginibacter. Next base: position 9,321 of record JAQBOP010000264.1, read on the forward strand.
GCAGCATGGGCATGAAGAAGATATAGATCAGCCTGAATCAAAAGGTAAAAAAAACCGCCTGCCGGCCGGCAAGGAAGCACAACCAAAAGCGGCCGAAGAAGCAGTAGTTGATAAATTGGGTAACGAGCAAGCTGATGCAAATGAGGTTGATATAGAAAAGATCCTGAAATCAGCCCCAAAAACGGCCGTGCCCAAAAATATTAAACCCATGAAAGCCACGCTGGTGGACGCACCCTTTGACGACCCGGATTGGGTGTACGAAGTTAAGTGGGACGGTTATCGCGCTATAGCAGTAATCGAGAAAAAAGGGGCAGAGTTGATCTCGCGCAATAATATCCCGTTCGATAAATATTATCCTATTAACAATATCCTTAAAGACTGGCAGCTTAACGCTGTGATCGACGGTGAAATAGTGGTATTGAATGATAAAGGCTTGTCGGATTTTGGCGCGCTGCAAAACTGGCGCAGTGAGGCCGATGGCAACCTGGTTTATTATGTGTTTGATATTTTATGGTACAAAGGCAAAAACCTGATGCATTTACCTCTTACCGATAGGCAAGCCATTTTAAAAGATGTCTTACCAACTAATGATGATAGGGTACGCCAGAGCAAAGTTTTTGCCGCTAACGGTATCGAGTTTTTTGAAGCTGCCGAAAAGATAGGCATGGAGGGGATCATCGCGAAAAAAGCAAGCAGTGTTTATACATCAGATCTGCGGTCGAAAGAATGGCTGAAAATAAAGGTACAGCGCCGCCAGGAAGTGATCATAGCAGGTTTTACTAAAAACCCGGGCACAGGCAAGGCATTCAGTGCTTTGATACTTGGCGTTTACGATGGTAAGGTGCTAAAGTATGTGGGTAAGGTGGGTACAGGTTTTTCTGAAAAGCTGCAAAAAGAAATGATGGCGCAATTTAAGCCGTTAATAACTGATAAAAGCCCGTTTGATGTTGAGCCTGATGTGGATAAGCCATCACGCTTTCGGCCTCAACGGTTAGGTGCCAAGCCTACCTGGCTAAAGCCTGAGCTGGTGGGCGAGGTGGCATTTGCTGAGGTAACCGGCGATGGCGTTTTCAGGCAGGCATCATTTAAAGGTATGCGCGAAGATAAAAAAGCTAAAGACGTGATACTGGAAACTCCTATGGATACAAAAGATACGGTTGAAGAAACCGAAGAAAAATCGCCCAGGGAAACATACGCAGCTATAAAGCCGGTTACTGACAACGACCGCAAAACGCTGCTTAACCCTAAAGACGAGACGCAGGTGCGCAAAATTTGCGGGCATGAGCTAAAGTTTACCCATTTAAGCAAAGTGTACTGGCCCGAAGATGGCATAACCAAGCGGGATATGTTCAATTACTATTACCGGGTGGCAGAATATATCCTGCCGTATTTAAAAGACAGGCCTATGTCGCTCAACCGTTTCCCTAACGGCATACACGGGCCAAGTTTTTATCAAAAAGATGTTAAAGGCAAAGCGCCGGATTGGGTAACTAAAACATTCCCATACACCAACGGCGATGGTGAGCATAAGGAATACCTGGTAGGGTCGGACGAGGCTTACCTTTTATGGATGGCATCTTTGGGTTGCATTGAAATGAATCCATGGTTCAGCAGGGTCAAATCACCTGATAACCCTGATTACTGCGTGATAGACCTTGACCCCGATAAAAATACGTTCGACCAGGTAATAGCTGCCGCGCTCGAAGTAAAAAAAGTTTTGGATGCTTTAGATGTACCAGCTTATCCCAAAACATCAGGCTCTACAGGTATGCATATTTATATTCCGTTGGGTGCTAAATATGATTATGACCAATCTCAGATGTTCGCAAAGATCATCGTATCACTGGTACATAAGCAGATCCCTGATTATACAAGTTTGGAGCGTGTGGTTGCCAAACGCAATGGTAAAATGTATTTAGATTTTTTGCAGAACAGGCCGGGAGCAACCATTGCCGGCCCATATTCGCTCAGGCCAAAGGTTGGCGCCACCGTTTCAATGCCGCTGGCATGGGACGAAGTAAAGCCCGGTTTGACCATGAAAGACTTTACCATATTTAACTCGACAGACCGTTTAAAAGAAACCGGCGATCTGTTTAAGGGTGTACTGGACGAAGGTATCGATCTGGAGAAAACCATCACAAAAGCAAAAGGCATTTTCGGGACGTAAATTTATATACCTATGGAAGCATTTTATTTTAATATCGGAGCGCGTTTGTCGCTAAAAGTAGTCCCTGAAACAAGGGTGTACATGGATGGACATCCCATTTTAACAAATTTGTACAGTATTTATAAAGACGGAGACAGTACAGAGAGCTCACCACAGGATGATCAGCAAAAACAGGGTGATCCTAACTACATGGGGTATATAACTTTTGAGATGCCGGGGAGAGTTTTCAACTATATTGCTGATGGCCAACAGGATCTGTCAAGGGAAGAAATGGAAGAAGCTGTTGAACAAATTTCAAACTATCGTAATAACCCGGCCTTATGGAAACAATGGCATGATTGATAAGCCACGCGCTTTGTTCAGTTTGTTCAGTTTTAAACAGGCAAGTTGTTATGTTCATTGTAAATTCATATATTTATTTTTGTGTGTTTTGTACATAGACCTTTGAACATTTCCACGACACGTTAAATGTTGGTTTCTGTAACTGATAACAAGCATTTATAAAATCACATCGAGTACCTAAATTAATTTTTGTGCAGAGCAGAAGAGTTGAAAGCATTGCATTGAGCCATAGTTTTAACGAAAAGCTTTTTCGTTTATTGGTGGCCAGTATAAGCGATTATGCCATCTTTATGATAGACCCTAATGGTTATATCATGAGTTGGAACCAGGGCGCGCAAAATATCAATGGGTATACCGAAGATGAAATTATTGGCGAGCATATCTCTGTTTTTTATATCCCCTCTGACCTGAAAAGCAACGCGCCCCGGCGAAACCTGAACGAGGCGCTTAAACATGGCACCTACGAAAGCGAAGGATGGAAGCTGCGCAATGATGGGTCGGTTTTTTGGGCCAATGTGGTGTTTACCACAGTTTATAATGATGACGGGCACCTGGCCGGCTTCGCTCAAATTACCCGGGATATCACCGCTCGAAAAGAGAATGAGGATAAACGGGAAGAGATCAACACCGAACTTGAAAAACGCGTCAAAGAAAATACCGAAACCATAATTGCTAATGAGATCCGGTTTAGAAAACTGATAGAAAACAGTTACGACGGCATTGTTTTATTAAACAATCGCCTGAATGTGATCTACAGAAGCAACTCGTCCGAACGGATCAATGGCTGGAGCAATGAGGAAAGGACCGGTCATGAAATTGACGACCTGGTACACCCCAATGATCGGGGCAAGGTAAAGGACCTTTTTATTGAGATACTGGATAATCCCGGCGTTCCCATTATTTCAAGCTATCGTACAAAACATCAGCAAGGGCATTATATCTGGGTAGAGTCGCTTTTTACCAACTGGCTGCAGGATGAAACCATCGGGGCAATTGTTTGCAACTTCAAGGATATTACCCAACGCGTAGTTGCGCAGGAAGAATTGGAGAAAAAGAATGAGCAGATCGAGAATATCCTTGAAAGTATTACCGATGGCTTTATAGCGCTCGACAATGACTTTTATTATACCTATGCCAATAAGCAGATAGGAGAAATGCTGGGTCGGAAGCCCGAAGAATTGATAGGTAAATACATCTGGACAGAGTATCCTGATGCGGTAAATTCTACAACTTATAAAGCTTTTAACAAGGCTGTTGCAAAAAAACAATACATCAGTAACGAAGATTATTACGCCCCGCTGGATCTCTGGCAAGAAAATCATATTTATCCATCCGCAACAGGCGGGCTGTCCGTTTTTATCCGGGATATTACCGAACGTAAAAAAGCCGAGATAGAGATTCGCCAGCTTAACGAAAGCCTGGAGAAAAAAGTAGCCGAACGTACGTTGCAGTTAGAGGCAGCAAATAAAGAGTTAGAATCATTTTCGTATTCAGTATCGCACGATTTACGTGCACCATTACGTGCCGTAAACGGTTACGCCATGATGCTGAAAGAGGAATTTGAAGAGAAACTGGGCGATGAAGGCAGCCGTGTTATTAATACCATTACTACCAATGCCCGGCTAATGGGCCAATTGATCGATGATCTGCTGGCGTTTTCGCGGATGAGCCGTAAAGAAATGGTTACTATGCGGGTTGATATGGATGCCCTGGTTAAAGTATGCACCCGCGAGCTTTTAGAGAACCAACCCAAGCGGTATGAAATAATTATACAGAAACTGCCCGATTGCGAAGGTGATATCAATTTAATGCGCCAGGTTTTATTGAATTTGATCGGAAATGCTATTAAATACAGTTCAAAAAATGAACACCCTGTTATTGAGATCGGTGGTGCGACAGATAAGGATAAGCGCGTTTATTATATAAACGATAACGGCGTAGGTTTTGACATGAAATATAGCAAAAAACTATTCGGCGTATTTCAAAGACTGCACAGCGCGCAGGAATTTGAAGGTACCGGGGTAGGTTTGGCCCTGGCTAAGCGGATCATCAATAAACATGGCGGAACAATTTGGGCAGAATCAGTAATTAATGAAGGCGCTACATTTTATTTCAGTATGCCCTTTAAAAATAAATAAGCGATGAATGTTGACGAAGTTGAAATATTGCTGGTAGAAGATAACATTCATGATGCAGAGCTAACTATCAGGTCATTAAAAAAAGTGAACCTGGCAAATAACCTGGTGCATGTTAAAGACGGCGAGGAAGCGCTTGATTTTATTTTTGCCAGGGGCATGTTTGCCGATCGGCAAATAACCAATCGCCCAAAAGTTATTTTGCTGGATATTAAAATGCCAAAGGTTGACGGTATTGAGGTTTTAAAGCAAATAAAAGCAAATACCATTACTAAAACTATCCCTGTTGTAATAATGACATCATCAAGAGAAGAACAGGATATTATAACAAGTTATAAGTTGGGCGTAAATAGTTACATAGTAAAACCGGTAAACTTTGATGCTTTTGCCAAA